>NZ_JASGSR010000157.1:0-16384 GCF_040446015.1 Bradyrhizobium sp. INPA03-11B | reverse complement strand
TATCGACCCGTCATTGCGAGGAGCGACAGCGACGAAGCAATCCATGCTTCCGCATATACCGCGCGATGGATTGCTTCGCTTCGCTCGCAATGACGGGGATGGATTTGGGCACAAACCTCAGAAAACGGCGGCCCCGGCCGCCGTCTTTGTCTTCTTGGCCAGTGGGAGGCATCGATGCTAGAACGTACAAATCCCCGACCGATCCATTCCGGGTTAGCATCGATGTTCGACCTGAGCCAGCTCCGCTGTTTCGTCACGGTGGCCGAAGAACTGCACTTCGGCCGCGCCGCCGCTCGGCTCAACATGACCCAGCCGCCGCTGAGCCGGCAGATCCAGGTACTCGAGCACATCATCGACGCGCCGCTCTTGGAGCGCACCAGCCGCTCGGTGCGGCTGACCCCGGCGGGCCGCAGCTTCCTGCCCGAGGCGCGGCGCATCCTGAAACTCGCGGAGTCTGCCTCCCAGGTCGCGCGCCGCATCGCGCTCGGCAAGACCGGCTCGCTCAAGATCGGCTTCACCGCGGCGGCCGCCTACGGCTTCCTGCCCGATTTGATCGCGGCCGCCCGCTCTCGCCTGCCTGAGGTCGATTTCTCCCTGAAGGAGATGGTCTCCGGCGATCAATTCGAGGCGCTAACCACCGGCCAGATCGATGCCGGCCTGCTGCGCCCACCGATTGCGCGACCGGAATTCGCCAGCCGCCGCGTCGTCGCCGAGCCGCTGCTCGCCGCGATCCCGAAGAAGCATCCGCTGGCAGCAGTCGAGACGATCAGCATCAAGGATTTCGACGACCAGCCCTTCGTGATGTATTCGCCCTATGAGGCGCGCTACTTCCACGACCTCCTGGTGTCGATGTTCACCCGCGCCGACGTGCTGCCGCGCTATGTCCAGCATCTCAGCCAGATCCACTCGATCCTCGCGATGGTGCGCGCCGGGCTCGGCGTCGCGATCGTGCCGGAGGCCGCCGCCAGCCTGAAGATCGCGGACGTCAAGCTGAAGCCGCTGAAGCTGCGCACCCCGGTGCCGGTCGAGCTGTTCATGGTGTGGCGGCGCGATCACGAGAACCAGTTGCTGCCGTCATTGATCGAGATCGCAACCGAAATCGCAGCGCCGCAGCTGCGCGGCGATTGATGCAGAGTTAGCATCGCTCGATACCGCGTTTGGCTTGGACGCGCATCGAACCATTTTCTAGAAACTCCGCCATGGACGCGCGCTGCTCGCGCATCCCTATCCCAACAGCATTCAAGGAGTGGCGCCATGAGCAAGATGACCCCTCGGGAGATGGCCGCGAGAATCGGCGGCGGCCTCCTGTCTTTTCCCGTGACCCCGTTCAACGCGGATTACTCGTTCGACGAGGCGACCTATCGCTCCAACATGGACTGGCTGTGCGGTTATGACGTCGCCGGCCTGTTCGCCGCCGGCGGCACCGGCGAATTCTTCTCGCTGACCCCTGCTGAAGTTCCGCACGTCGTGAAGATCGCGGTCGACGAGACCAAGGGCCGCGTTCCCGTGCTGGCCGGCACCGGTTACGGCACCGCGATCGCGCGCGAGATCGCCGTTGGCGCCGAGAAAGCCGGCGCCGATGGCCTCTTGCTGTTGCCGCCCTATCTCACGCATGCCGAGCAGGACGGCCTTGCCGCCCATGTCGAGGCGGTGTGCTCGTCGGTGAAGATCGGCGTCATCGTCTACAACCGCGACAATGCGATCCTGCAGCCCGATACGCTGGCGCGGCTCTGCGAGCGCTGCCCGAACCTCGTCGGCTACAAGGACGGCATCGGCGACATCGAGCTGATGACCCGCGTCTACACCAAACTCGGCGACCGCCTGACCTATATCGGCGGCCTGCCGACCGCGGAGACCTTCGCGCTGCCCTATCTCGACATGGGCGTCACGACCTATTCGTCGGCCGTGTTCAACTTCGTGCCGGAATTCGCCACCCAATTCTACGCCGCGGTGCGCCGGCGCGATCATCAGACCATCCATGCAGGTCTGAAGGATTTCATCCTGCCGCTGATCGCGATACGCAACCGCAAGAAGGGCTACGCGGTGTCGATCATCAAGGCCGGCATGAAGGTGATCGGCCGCGATTCCGGCCCGGTGCGGCCGCCGCTCACCGATCTTACCGAGCAGGAGATCGCCGAGCTCGCGGCGCTGGTGGCGAAGCTGCCGCAGGCCGCGGCGCAGCAGGCGGCAGAATAAGCCGAACGGCAAAACGACAAAGGGAGGAGCAGATGATTCAAGACACGATCCGCAGCGGCTTTGCCGGCGCCCCCGTCGTCACGGCGATGGAGGTGATCCCGGTCGCCGGACGCGACGGCATGCTCCTCAATCTGAGCGGCGCGCATGCGCCGTTCTTCACCCGCAACCTCGTCATCCTCACCGACAACTCCGGCCACACCGGCGTCGGCGAGGTGCCGGGCGGCGAGAAGATCAGGAAGACGCTGGAAGATGCCCGCGACCTCGTCGTCGGCCAGACCATCGGTGGCTGCAACAACATCCTGGCCTCGATGCGCCAGGCCTTCGCCGACCGCGACGCCGGCGGCCGCGGCAAGCAGACCTTCGACCTCCGCGTCACCATCCACGCGGTGACCGCAGTGGAGTCAGCGCTGCTCGATCTGCTCGGCCAGCATCTCAACCTCCCGGTCGCAGCGCTGCTCGGCGAGGGCCAGCAGCGCGCCGATGTCGAGACGCTCGGCTATCTCTTCTTCGTCGGCGACCGCAGGAAGACCAGCCTGCCTTATGTTGAGGGCGAGACCGGCAAGCCCGATTGGTTCAATTTGCGCCATCAGGTGGCGATGACGCCGGACGCGATCGTGCGCCTCGCCGAGGCGACGCAGGCGCATTACGGCTTCGCCGATTTCAAGCTCAAGGGCGGCGTGCTCGCGGGCGAAGCGGAGATCGAGGCCGTCACGGCCATTGCAAAGCGCTTCCCGAAGGCGCGTGTCACGCTCGACCCGAACGGCGCCTGGTCGCTGGATGAAGCGATCCGGCTCTGCAGCAACATGCATGGCGTGCTCGCCTATGCCGAGGATCCCTGCGGCGCGGAGGCCGGCTTCTCCGGCCGCGAGATCATGGCCGAGTTCCGCCGCGCTACGGGGCTACCGACCGCGACCAACATGATCGCGACCGACTGGCGCCAGCTCTCGCACGCGCTGCGGCTCGGGGCCGTCGACATCCCGCTCGCCGATCCGCATTTCTGGACCATGCAGGGTTCGGTGCGGGTGGCGCAGACCTGCCGCGACAACGGACTGACCTGGGGCTCGCACTCCAACAACCATTTCGACATTTCGCTGGCGATGTTCACCCATGTCGGCGCCGCCGCGCCCGGCAAGGTGACCGCGATCGACACCCACTGGATCTGGCAGGACGGCCAGGCGTTGACCAGGGAGCCGCTGCAGATCAAGGGCGGCAAGATCGCGATCCCGGATCGGCCGGGCCTCGGCATCGAGCTCGATCGCGGTGCCATCGAGGCGGCGAACGCGCTATACAAGCAGCATGGTCTCGGCGCCCGCGACGACGCGCTGGCCATGCAGTTCCTGATCCAGGGGTGGACCTTCGACGACAAGCGTCCCTGCCTCGTGCGCTAACAACAAAAGGTTGGACAGAAAAATGACCGCTCACCAGAAGAACTTCATCGCCGGCGAATGGGTCGACGGAACCAGCATCACGCGGGACATCAACCCCTCCAACACCAAGGACGTGGTCGGCGAATACGCCAAGGCCGACAAGGCGCAGACCGAAAAGGCGATCGCCGCCGCGAAGGCCGCCTTCCCGGCCTGGGCGCGCTCGACGCCGCAGGAGCGCTTTGACGCCCTGACCAAGATCTCCGTTGAAATCCTCGCCCGCAAGGAAGAGCTCGGCCGCCTGCTCGCGCGCGAGGAAGGCAAGACGCTCCCCGAGGGCATCGGCGAGGTGGCGCGCGCCGGGCAGATCTTCGCGTTCTTCGCCGGCGAGGCGCTGCGGCTGATGGGCGAGAAGGGCGCATCGGTGCGCCCGGGCCTCGACGTCGAGATCACCCGCGAGCCGGTCGGCGTCGTCGGCATGATCACGCCCTGGAACTTCCCGATCGCGATCCCGGCGTGGAAGATCGCGCCGGCGCTGTGCTACGGCAACACTGTGGTGTTCAAGCCGGCCGAGCTGGTGCCGGGCTCCGCGCATGCGCTGTCCGAGATCATCGCGCGCTCCGGCATTCCGGCTGGCGTCTTCAACCTCGTGGTCGGCTCGGGCTCGGTGGTCGGCCAGACGCTCCTGGATCATCCCGACGTTGCCGCGATCTCCTTCACCGGCTCGGTGCAGACCGGCCGCAAGATCGCGCAGGCCTGCGTGCTCTCCAATCCGATGAAGAAGTTCCAGCTCGAAATGGGCGGCAAGAATCCGCTGGTCGTGCTCGACGATGCCGACGTCAAGGTCGCGGTCGAGGTCGCCGTCAACGGCGCCTATTTCTCGACCGGCCAGCGCTGCACGGCATCGTCGCGCCTGATCGTCACCGCAGGCATTCATGACCGCTTCGTCGACGCGATGACCGAGCGGATGAAGGGGCTTTCGGTCGATGACGCGCTGAAGAGCGGCGTGCATGTCGGCCCTGTGGTCGACCAGAGCCAGCTCGACCAGGACCTCCGCTACATCAAGATCGGCCAGGACGAAGGCGCCCGCCTGCATTGGGGCGGCGAGCTGCTGAACCGCGAGACGCCCGGCTTCTATCTGCAGCCGGCGCTGTTCACCGGGACAACCAACCAGATGCGCATCGCCCGCGAAGAGATCTTCGGCCCGGTCGCCTGCGTGATCCGCGCCAAGGATTATGAGGAGGCGCTCGCGATCTCCAACGACACCGAGTTCGGCCTCGCCTCGGGCATCTGCACCACAAGCCTGAAATACGCCTCGCATTACAAGCGCAACAGCGAGGCCGGCATGGTGATGGTCAACCTGCCGACTGCCGGCGTCGACTACCACGTGCCGTTCGGCGGCCGCAAAGGCTCGAGCTACGGCGCACGCGAACAAGGCGCCTACGCGCGCGAGTTCTACACCACGGTCAAGACGGCCTACACGTTCCCGGGTTGAAGATGGATTTGCGTCTGTCTTCGCGACGGAAGGGCTCACCTCTCCCCTTGTGGGAGAGGTCGGAACGCATCGTCAGATGCGTTCCGGGTGAGGGGTTACGCCCTCTCGTGGGACCTGTACGCCCTCACCCGCGCCTTCGGCGCGACCTCTCCCCGATGGGGAGAGGTCGGAGTTCGCAGCTCCGCCTGATTCATCAACGAACCCTTTACTCGTGAGGAGCGTAGCGCATGGACCAGTCGATCGGCGCGCAGGAGCAGCCCCGCTACATCAAGCTCAACGCGCGCGACAATGTCGCGATCGTCGTGAATGATTTCGGCTTGCCGGCCGGCTCCCGCTTCGCCTGCGGCCTGACCTTGCGCGCCTTCGTGCCGCAAGGCCACAAGACTGCGCTGAAGGACATCGCCGAGGGCGCGCCGATCATCCGCTACGGCGAGGTGATCGGCCATGCGCTGTCGCCGATCCTCGCCGGCGAATGGGTCGACGAGGCCCGCATCCGCATGCCCGACGCGCCGCCGCTCGATCAACTCGAGATCGCAACCGCGGTGCCGCCGACGCTGCCACCGCTCGAGGGTTTCACCTTCGAGGGCTTTCGCAATCCCGACGGCTCGGTCGGCACCAAGAATATCCTCGGCATCTCTTCGTCCGTGCAATGCGTCAAGGGCACGATGGAATATGCGGTGAAGCGCATCCGCGCCGAGCTGCTGCCGAAATATCCCAATGTCGACGACGTCGTGCCGCTGACCCATGCCTATGGCTGCGGCGTCGCGATCACGGCGCCCGATGCCGTGGTGCCGATCCGCACCCTGCAGAACCTCGCGCTCAATCCGAATTTCGGCGGCGAGATCCTCGTCGTCGGGCTCGGCTGCGAGAAGCTCGCGCCGGAACGGCTGGTACCGGAGGGCATCAATGACGCCATCGTGCGGATGCAGGACGAAGCCTTTGACGGCTTCGGCGCCATCGTCGAGGCCATCATGACCCAGGCCGAGGCCCGGCTGAAAGTGCTCAACGCCCGCAAGCGCGAGACCTGCCCGGCCGGCGATCTCGTGATCGGCCTGCAATGCGGCGGCAGCGATGCGTTCTCCGGCGTCACCGCGAACCCCGCCGTCGGCTTTGCTGCCGACCTCTTGGTTCGCGCCGGCGCCACTGTGATGTTCTCGGAAGTGACCGAGGTGCGCGACGCGATCCAGCTGCTGACCCGCCGCGCGGTCAACGAGGACGTCGGCCGCGCGCTGATCCGCGAGATGGCCTGGTACGACGCCTATCTCGCCCGCGGCGGCGCTGACCGCAGCGCCAACACCACGCCGGGCAACAAGAAGGGCGGGCTCGCCAACATCGTCGAGAAGTCACTCGGCTCGATCGTCAAGTCGGGCTCCGGCCCGATCGCGGGCGTGCTGTCGCCGGGCGAGAAGGCGCGGCAGAAGGGCATGCTGTTTGCGGCCACACCTGCCAGCGACTTCATCTGCGGCACCTTGCAGCTCGCCTCCGGCATGACCTTGCAGGTATTCACCACCGGCCGCGGCACGCCCTACGGCCTTGCCGCCGCGCCGGTGATCAAGGTCGCCACCCGCAGCGAGCTCGCACGGCGCTGGAAGGACCTGATCGATTTCGACGCCGGCTGCATCGCGACCGGCGAGAAGACCATCGAGGAGACCGGCTGGGACCTGTTCCGCCTGATCCTCGACGTCGCGAGCGGCCGCACCAAGCCGTGGTCGGACAAGTGGGGCATCCACAACGACCTGACGCTGTTCAATCCGGCGCCGGTGACTTAAGCGCACCCGGATCCCGGATTAACCGCCTGTTAGCCACGTCCTCACTGGCCCGGGAACGTCGCAATTCGATTCAAATTGTCTGGGCATGGAGGCAGCCATGAGCCGGACATTCGACGATCTCAAGGACAAGGCCGACCGCGCTGAGCGGCTGGTACGGACGGGTTTGGACCCGCTGACCGCCGAGCGGCTGCGGGCATTCGCCGAGGAATGCCGCCGTCAGATGGCAGCGACCGAGCGGGACGAGCCCGGCGCACCACACGCCACGTGACACATCGCTTCATAGGAAAGCCGCGACGAGACGGTGCATGCCCTAAAACGGCTTCAGTCCGCGCACTTCCTGCGCGGCGATCTTGATCAGCGGCTTGACCGCCTGCTCCTCGCGGCCCAGCACCACGCCGGACGCGAATGCACGGTCGCGTTCCCTGCGATGCGGCGCCTTGAGCGCGGCGTCGACCGCCAGCTTGCGATGCGCGACGAAATCGTTGAGCGAACCGAGCGCATCCTGGATCCGCTTCAGCTGCTTTGACAGCCGCTTGAGCTGCTTCCGCTCGTGCTTACCCGCGAACAGACTCTCAAAGAAGTCGATGGCGTATCTGATCTTCTTGGCCCTGATGCGCACTTTGTGCCGCTGCCGGGCCGACAGCTCGTCGATATGGCGGCCGTCCTTGCGCAGCTTCCCGATCCGGCGATGCAGCAGCGCGGCGGCGAACTCGCCGATCGGGCCGCCTTCGTCCTCGACCGCGATCGTCTGCTTTGCTTCGATCCATTGCATGGTATCGATCAGCATCGACCGGTAATGCTGCGAATCGACCGCCTGCCTCGCGCGCGCGAATGCCCGGTCGCGGCGGACGGAGAACTCCTGCCGGATCGCCCTGCCGCCCCGTCGCAACAGCGCATCATGCGACGCAGGCTCGATATCTTCCTTGACGAACACGTCCAACTCGCGTGCCGGCGCGAGCGCGCTGGTCAGCCACTTCAACTGCGTGTTGACCTCTTCGGTCGAAGCCTTGGGCAGGATCTTCGAGAACAACGAGATCGCGGCGCGCAGCCGCCGCAGGCCGACCCGCATCTGGTGAACACCTTCGTGCTCTCCCTCGCGGACCGCATCCGCATTCGACGAGAAGTGACGGAACGTTGAACGCGCGATTACCCGAAAGGCTTCGCCTGCCGTGAACTCGGAATCAAGCACGACACTCTCGGCGGAGACGGAGCCACGCTGATCATGATCTGCCAGTTCATACCCACGCTCGGCCTTCGAGCAGAGATCGAGTTCAGCGCCGGACCGCCGCTCCAGCGCCCTGGCAACCCGGAACAGATCGAGCACCCGCCCGCTCTTCAGCTCGAGCTCGACCTCCCGGATCGGACGGGACCGATGGCCAGCTGTCGTGCGACCGCGATCGATGGCAAGCTCGATCTCGCTGCGCTTGGTCCGAAGCGGCACTGTGATGCGCTGCACCGATGTCTCGAACACCGGCTTCAGCTTGCGGCGCAGCCTGCCCGACGCGAACTCCTCGAGCGGCGTGCCCTCGGCCTTTTCGAGGTCGAACGCGTCATCCCTGAGCTCGCTCTCCCATTCACCGCGCGCAAACTGTGGACCCGCGCCGGACTTGATCGTCTGAACATAGTCGTGGCCATCATAGCGCACGCGCAGTGTCAGCCCATGCCGTTTCAGCTTTTGCTTCGCGGTATCAAAATAGGTTGAGACGAGATCGCTCGTTGAAGGCTCGCCGGTCTTGGCGCCGGCGATCCGCGGCTTCTCCAGCGCCTTGAGCTTGCGCCCGGGAACGCGAAATTTGAGCTCTGTCTCGGCAGCCATTGCCTCTCCACGGATAAACCATCGCGATCACGCGACAAGCAAAAGTCCGCCGCGACGGGATCGCAGCGGACTTTTGATCACACGCCCGTTCAACTATTAGTCGTCGTCGTCGTGAATCACGGTCTTGCTGCTCGCCGAACTCATCCCGCTTCTTGATGACCGTGGTCCGGTCGCTGCGCGGCTCACGCTCCCTGATCACCGTGGTACGGTCACGATCGCGGTCGCGATACTCGGGGCCCGGCCCACCATCACGCCGGCGCCAACCGGACCTACGCGGACACCGACATCGTCGGCGAACACAGGCGATGCGATCGCGGTCACCATGGCCGCGGCGAGCAGATACTTCCTTATGACGTCTCTTCTCCAGTTTCGACGTGAAGAACGAACGCTGGCTGCGACCATACTGTTCCTATGCTGGCTGTGCTGCATATGCTCACGCGCAAATACGGAACATTGCGCAGGGAACTCGGTGAACAGACATTCACCTGTGTGGCGAAATGATCATGTTCCACGCGTTGAATAGCCTGATTTGCTGTCCCACGTCCTCATTAACAGGAGGACGTTCCATGAAGCAATCACAGCACTTCCTCGACAATGCCGAGAACTGCGCGCAGCTAGCCGAACGCGCCGATGACGAGCCGACCTATAATCGCTTCAAGCGAATGGAAGCAGCCTGGCGCGCGCTGGCCATCGAACAGGATTGGCTCGACGGCAAGACCTCGCCGGCGCAGACCGCAGCGTGAACCGGAGGCCCGTGGCGGCGGATGCAGCGCCGCCACGACCCTCGCCTATTCGGCGCTGCGCTGCCGCTGCCAGCGCAAGAGGTAGGCCTGCAGCCGCCAGATGATCGCCGACAGCACGACGCCGACCAGCATCAGCACCACCACCGCGACCATCATGCCGGAGGCCTCGCCGCGGGCCTCCGACTCGATGATCAGACGGCCGATGCCGCGCTCGGCGCCGATGAATTCGCCGACGATCACGCCGATCAGCGCAAAGGAGATCGCAGGCGTCAGCGAGGCGAACACCCAGGCCATGGTGGAGGGGATCACCACCGTGCGGGTGATCTGCCACTCGCTGGCGCCAAGCAGTCGCGCGGCGTTGGTGAAACCCTCGTCGATCGAGCGCGCGCCTTCAAACGTGTTGAAGAACACCAGGAACACCACGACGATCCACGACGTCACGATCTTCGACATGTCGCCGATCCCGAACGCCAGCACGATGATCGGCGCCAGCGCGATCCGCGGGATCGAATTCACCGCGGTAATGAAGGGCTGAAAGATCGCGCTCAGGCGATCGGATCGTCCGAGGATCAGCCCGGCGGCGAAGCCGCTGACCACGCCGGTGACGAAGCCGAAAAAGGTGTTCTTCAGCGTGATCGCCGTTGCCGCCCAGAGATTGTTCTCGTTGCGCGCCAGGCATTTGCCGAAATCGCCGTTGAACCAGCCGTTGAACGCGCCGAGCTTCGAGGTCAGGCAGCTCTGGATCAGGAAATTGTCGAAGATCATCGACGGCTTCGAGATGAAATAGGGATCGAGCAGATCGGGCACCAGCCACGGCAGCTTGGTGCGCAGGTCATAGCCCCATTGCCAGACCGACAGCACGACGGCGCAGATCAGGACCTGCCAGCCGACGGTGCCGAGCGTGCCGTACCGCTTCATGTGCTGCGGCCCTTGACGAATTCCTCGCCGAGCGAATGCCAGATGTGCTGGAACAGCTCGGCATAATGCGGTGTCTCGCGCACCTTCACCGCGTCACGCGGGCGGTCGAAATCGACGGTGAACATGTCCTTGATCCGGCCCGGCCGCGCCGAGAACAGGATGATGCGGTCGGCCAGCGTCAGCGCCTCGCCGAGATCATGGGTCACGAACAGCACGGTCTGCTGCTCGCGCTCCCAGATCCGCAGCAGCACCTCGTGCATGTCGATCTTGGTGTGGGTGTCGAGCGCGCCGAACGGCTCATCCATCAGCAGGATCTGCGGCTCGACGATCAGGGTCCGCATCAGCGCCGCGCGCTGCCGCATGCCCCCCGACAATGCCGACGGATAGGCGTGCTCAAATCCCTTGAGCCCCGCCTGCGCGACGCATTCCGCGATACGCTGCTTCCGTTCAGATACCGGAACGCCTGACAGCTCGAGCCCATAGCCGATATTGTCGCCGACGGTTCGCCACGGAAACAGCGTGTCGCGCTGGAAGACGTAACCGACATTGGGTGTCGCCTTGCCGGCGACGACGCGCTTGCCGTCGATCAGGATCTCGCCGCCGGTGGGGCGGATCAGCGAGGCGATCATGTTGAGCACGGTGCTCTTGCCCGAGCCCGACGGCCCGAGCAGCGCGACGAACTCGCCGCGGCGCACGTCGAAACTGACGTCGCGCACGGCCTCGATCGTGGTCTTGGCAAGCTGGAACGACTTGCTCAAGCCCTTGACCTCGACGCGGCGCTCGGCCGAGGCGCGCGGCGATGTGGTTACGCCCGTCTCGAGCGCACTCAACCCGGATAGGCCTTTCGCGCCGCGTCGATGAGGTTGGAGTTGACCACATCCGCAATCTTGAGCGGCTTGATGCCGGTCATCTCGCGGAACCAGAC
Source organism: Bradyrhizobium sp. INPA03-11B (assembly GCF_040446015.1). Classification (NCBI taxonomy): domain Bacteria; kingdom Pseudomonadati; phylum Pseudomonadota; class Alphaproteobacteria; order Hyphomicrobiales; family Nitrobacteraceae; genus Bradyrhizobium; species Bradyrhizobium sp. INPA03-11B. The sequence goes on along the minus strand of NZ_JASGSR010000157.1, from coordinate 5,158 downwards.
CTTCTCGCCGCGCGCGAAGCTCGCGGCATCGACCGAACCCTCATAATCCGCGACCTTCTGGATCGCGGTGATCTCCAGCAGATTGGCGTCGCGCGAGGTGCTGCCGACATAGGGCTCGATGGCGTCGTAGACCTCGGTCGGCTTGTGCGCCTTGATCCATTGCGAGGCGCGCCACAGCGCCGTGACATAGGCCTGCATCTTGGCCGGATCCTTGTCGATGGTGGCCTGCAGCGTGAAGTGCGCGGTGACCGGGACCTTGCCGCCGATATGCTTGTTCCAGATCGCTTCATCAGTGCCGTCGAACAGCAATTCGCCCCAGCCCTGCTGCTGCGCCTCGTTCAACAGCGACAGCGAGCTGACGAGGATGTCGACCTGCTTCGACTTCAGCGACCCCAGCATGGTGTCGACATTGCCGGTGCCGATCCAGGTCACCTTGTCGTCGAGCCCCATGGTTTCCATGTAGTAGGACGCCCAGACATGGTTGGTGCCGCCGAGCGAGGACACCGAGACGATCGGCTTGCGGCCGTCGGGCCGCTTCCACTGCGTGAACGCCTCCAGCGAGTTGATGCCCTGGTCCTTCAAATCCTTGCGCAGGATGAACATCACCGAGTTCGACCTTGTGTCGACCGGAAGCAGCACGCGCGCGGCGCGGCCGTGATTGGTCAGCTGCATCGGGTGGGTGACGTCGCCGATGCCGATGTCGCCCTGCGACGAGGCGATGATCTCGCGGGTCTTCACGCCGCTGCCGCCCTGCACCAGCTTGCAGTCGAGCCCGGCTTCCTTGAAATAGCCGATACGGTCCGCGACGAATTGCGTCTGATAGACCGGCACCGCGACCGGATAGATCGCGCGGCCGGTGGCCGCCTGCGCCCATGCCCGCCCGGTCGCCAACGCCGCGCTACCCGCGGCGATCACCGTCAGGGCCGATCGCCTCGAAATGTAGGGCATGGCGACATCTGCCATCACGCGTGCTCCTTGGCCGAGATCTTGTCGAGCGCGCTGAGCACCGCATCGCCCATCTGGGCGGTCGACAGCCTCTTCGCACCGGCTTCCGCAATATCCGCCGTTCGGGCACCGGATGCCAGCGCGGTCTGCACCGCCTGCTCCAGCAAATCCGCATCCTCGGGCCGGTTCAAGGTCAGCCGCAGCAGCATCGCGACGCTGAGGATCGAGCCGAGCGGATTGGCGATGCCCTTGCCCGCGATATCGGGCGCGCTGCCATGCACCGGCTCGTAGAGCGCCTTGCGGCGGCCGAAGCGGTCGACAGGGCCGAGCGAGGCCGACGGCAGCATGCCGAGCGAGCCCGAAGCCATCGCCGCACAATCCGACAGGATGTCGCCGAAGATGTTGCCGGTCACCATCACGTCGAACTGCCGCGGCTCGCGCACGATCTGCATCGCGGCGTTGTCGACATAGAGATGGGTCAGCTCGACGTCGGAGAATTCCTCCTTGTGCAGCCTGATCACCTCCTCGCGCCAGACCACGCTGGTCTCCAGCACATTGGCCTTGTCGACCGAGCAGACCTTGTTGCGCCGGGTCCGCGCCAGCTCGAACGCCGAGCGCGCCACGCGGCGGATCTGGTTGGTCGTGTATTGTTCGGTGTTGAAGCCGCGGCGCTGGCCGTCGGGCAAGGTCTCGATGCCGCGCGGCTCGCCAAAATAGATGCCGCTGGTCAGTTCGCGGATGATGACGAAGTCGACGCCTTCGAGCACTTCGGGCTTCAGCGGCGCCGACGCAGAGAGCGCCGGGCTCGCCATGATCGGCCTCAAGTTCGCGTAGAGATCGTATTTGCTGCGCAGCCCCAGCAGGCTGCCCGCCTTGCGTGCGGCCGCGGGCACTTCAGTGGTCTCGGGCCCGCCGGTCGCGCCCCACAGGATGGCGTCGGCCTCGTCCATCGCTTCCGCGGTGTCTTCGGGCAGCACCTTGCCGGTCGCCAGATACGGGATCAGGCCGTACTGCGCCTCGCGCAGGGTCATCGGCACGTTGCGCTTGGCCGTGAACCAGTCGAGCACGCGGCGCGACTGCGCGGTGACCTCGGGGCCAATGCCCTCGCCGCCGACCACGGCGACCTTGACCATGTTGGATTGCGTGCTCATGCGGATATCCTTGTCGAATGAATCCAGGGCCGCGCCGCGCGGTCGGAAGCCTGGAAGGCGTGGATCTCGTCGTCGCGCTGCAATGTCAGCGCCACCTCGTCGAGCCCCTTCAGAAGCCCTTCGCGCCGCCGCGGATCGATCTCGAACGAATGCCGCGCGCCGGACGGCGACACGATGGTTTGCGCCTCCAGGTCGATCGAGACCTTGCCGGCGCCCTGCGTCGCCTCGATATCGGCGGCGAGCTGATCGACCACCGCCTTGTCGACGATGACAGGCAGGATCCCATTCTGGAAGCAGTTGGCGAAGAAGATGTCGCCGAAGCCGGAGCCGACGATGGCGCGGATGCCGCGCTCCTGCAGCGACCACACCGCGCCCTCGCGCGACGAGCCGCAGCCGAAGTTCGGTCCGGTCACCAGGATCTCGGCCTCGCGATACGGCTCGCGGTTGAGGATGAAATCCGGATTCTCCGAGCCGTCGGGCAGATAGCGCAGCGAGCCGAACGCCCATTTGCCGAGCGTGCCACGGATCGAATTGCCGACCAGCCGCTCGATGCGGATGATCACGTCGGTGTCGATATTGCTGCGCATGATCGGCGCGGCGGTTGCGGTGAGCTTGTCGAACGGTTTCGGCATCGTCTAGCGCCCCATCATCCTGACGTCGGCGATCGCGCCGGCAATAGCCGAGGCCGCCGCGCTCGCAGGGCTCGCCAGATGCGTCCGCGCCCGCGGCCCCTGCCGGCCGACGAAGTTGCGGTTCGAGGTCGAGACCGAGCGCTGCCCCGGCGCCACCACCTCGCCATTGGCGGCAAGGCACATCGAGCAGCCCGGCTCGCGCCATTCGAAGCCGGCCTCGATGAAGATCTTGTCGAGCCCTTCGGCAACCGCCTCGCGCTTGACGTTTTCCGAACCCGGCACCACCCAGGCGCGGACCCCGGCCGCGACCTTGCGGCCGCGCGCGACCTCGGCCGCAGCGCGCAGATCGCTTAAGCGACTGTTGGTGCAGGAGCCGATGAACACCCAATCGACCGGCGTGCCGGCGATCGGAGCACCGCCTTGCAGGCCCATATACTCCAGCGCGGTCTCGACCGCCGCGCGCCGTGCGGGATCGTCGATCGCCTTCGGGTCTGGAATGATGCCGTCGACGCCGACGACGTGCTCGGGGCTGATGCCCCAGGTCACCTGCGGGATGATCTTCTCGACATCGATCACGACCTCGCGGTCGAACACCGCATCGGGATCGCTCGGCAACTCGCGCCATGCCTTGACCGCGCGATCCCACATCTCGCCCTGCGGCGCGTAGGGGCGGCCGCGCAGGAATTCGAAGGTCTTCTCGTCGGGCGCCACCATGCCCATCTTGGCGCCGAGCTCGATCGAGAGGTTGCAGATCGTGAGCCGTCCCTCGATCGGCAGCGCGCGGATCGCGCTGCCGGCATATTCGACGGCGTAGCCGGTGCCGCCGGCCGCGCCGATCTGCCCGATCAGCGCCAGGATCATGTCCTTGGCAGTGACGCCGAGCGGCAACTTGCCTTCGAAGCGCGCGCGCATCGTCTTCGGACGGCGCTGGATCAACGCTTGCGTCGCCAGCACATGGGTGAGCTCGCTCGATCCGATGCCGAAGGCGAGCGCGCCCAAGCCGCCATGGGTGCAGGTGTGGCTGTCGCCACAGACGATCGTCGCACCCGGCAGGCTCAAGCCGAGTTCGGGTCCGATGACATGGACGATGCCCTGGCCGGGCTGGTCGACATCGAACAGCGTGATGCCGCTCGCCGCGGTCTCGACCCGCAACGCGGCGAGCAATTCCTGTCCGATCTTGCTGGTCCCGGCGCGGCCGGGCGCCGTCGACAATGCGTGATCCGGCGTCGCAAACGTCAGTTCGGGATTGTGAACCTTGAGGCCACGACTCTTGAGATCGAGCAGGCCGCGCGAGCCGCCTAGATCGTGCAGCAGATGGCGATCGATATGAAGGAGATCCGTGTCCTCGCTCAAACGGGCGATGACATGCTGGTCCCAGATCTTCTCGAGCAAACTTCGGCCGGGCATCCGCCTTCCCCTGCTCTCTGCGTTTCCATGCGACTTGATCTAATTGGCGCCAATCTGTGCCAAAGTTGTCGTCAAGTGAAGCAGTTTGGGCCTAACATCACATATGTGATGGAGGCGCGGTACCTGCCCCGCCGCGGAGACAGCCATGCCGAACGCGAATAAGACGGCGATTGTCAAATCGGCCATGCGGGTGTTTGCAGTTCTGGAGTTCTTTCGGGAAACCAAGCGGGCTGCTTCCGTGACTGAAATAGCTTCCGCGCTGGCGATGCCCCAATCGAGCACGTCAGTGTTGCTCCGCACTCTCGTTGAATTGAACTACCTCGAATACGAGCGAAAGACCCGGCGCTTCATCCCGAGCTACCGGGTCAATCTGCTGGGTGACTGGATTCGCCGTTCTCCGTTCCGTGACAAAAAGCTCACCGATCTGATGGAGGAGCTCTGGACCGCAACCGGCGGCGAAACCGTCATGCTTGGGCAACAGGCCGGCGCCGCCGGGATGCAATATCTGCACGTTGTCCCCGGCGGCTCTCAGCTTCAGTACACCGCGCATGCCGGTCAAATACGACCGATGGTTCGGACCGCGCTCGGACACGTGCTGCTGAGCCAAATGCCGAACACCAGGATTCGCGGCATTATCCGTCGCAACAACGCTGAGGAGCCGAACCAGCCGGCGCGCGTTCGCGAAGCGGCCTTTCTCGAGGAGGTCGAGCGCATTCGCCGTCGCGGCTTTTCCGAGTCAGGCGGCCGCACGACGCCGGGCGCAAGCACCATAGGCATGCTTGTTCCCCTGCCAAAGCGACGCGCTCCGCTCGCGATCGGCATCGGCGGACCAATCGAACGAATTGCGGCAAAGCGCGAGCATATCATTGAAGTCATGCAGAGCCGGCTGAAAGCACTGACCGGCGAAGCCAGGTCGAACGCTTGACGCATCGTGCGGATGACAGAACCGTAGATGGGGTAACGGGCCGGCCGCCCGCTCGCTACGGCGCGATATAGAAGCGCGCTCGCGAGCGGCCTGTTGGT
>NZ_JASGSR010000156.1:0-16367 GCF_040446015.1 Bradyrhizobium sp. INPA03-11B | reverse complement strand
GGGGAGAGGGGTAAGCCCCGGGCGGTGCTATGAGACATGTAGCGACGCTTGATCAACCCAACCGAAGACGCGCTTGCAGCTTTGCTCATATTCTTCGCGATTTTCATCAGCGGAGCAAGCGGTACCCCTCTCCCCAACCCTCCCCCGCAAGGGGGGAGGGAGCCTGATCTGCGTGCTCACCTCACGTCATGCGCTGCGCTACATCGGGGCTACAATCTGATGCACACAAAAAAATCCCCGCTTGCGCGGGGATTTGTTTTTGTAGTCCAGGCTAGTTTCCCGAGTGCTTACTTGATCTGTGGCTTCGCCGACGGCCGGCGCCGATCGGCGGCGGGCTGGTAGGCGACGCGCGAGTGATGCGCGCAATAGGGCAGCCCGGCGAGCGCCTTGCCGCCGCAGAAGAAGAATTCCGGGCTCGAGGGATCGCCGACCGGCCAGTGGCAGGTGGCCTCGTTGAGCTCGAGCAGCGACAGCCGCTGGCTCATCGGCACCACGTTGTCGTAGGAGATCGGATCGGGCTCCATCTCGACCTCGAAGGCATGCGCGAGCGCGGTGTTGCCGCGCGAGACCGGGCGCGCCACCCGCATCATGTGCTGGGCGGGACGGACCTTGCGCTGCCGCGGCGCAGCCGTGGAGGGAGCCTTGGCGCGGCCGGAGAGGCCGAGCCGGTGCACTTTGCCGATCACGGCGTTTCGCGTCACATTGCCAAGTTCCGCTGCGATCTGGCTGGCCGAGAGGCCAGACTCCCAGAGCTTCTTCAGCTGCTCGACGCGATCGTCGGACCAGGTCAATACCGTCATCGCATTCTTCCTTTCGCATGGCGCCGGCCAGTCATTGGAGCGGCGCTGCGAGCCAAATCTGGACAAATATCCCTGCGGCCAGAATCCCTTAGCCCTCGCCGGGCACGGTGTTGCGCCCGAACGTTTACGCGAGACACAAAGGCTACTTAGAGGGTCCAGTACTGCCGCACGAGATGTCGTACCCGACAGGCCAAACGCTACAATATGGCGTGACTCTGGCGCAAGAGTCCGCGGCCGTGCGTCCACATGTTCCCACACAGTTAAGCATTGCAATGAGGCTTTTCCACCGCACCGGAATGCCCCGGATGGCGCTCGCTGCGCGTTGCAGGAAGGGCGGTAAAAGGGCGGCTCCTGGCGATTGACACGGTCCCGCCGCAGCATAGAATGTTGGCCACGTGCCGCCCGCAAAGGCGGCCGTTTTGTTTTCCGAAGCTGGCCGTTGCTGCGCTGGCGTCAATGCGCGCGGCAATTGTCGGCCTCAAACCGGCAGTGAACGCCATGACCAACGTCGCCTCGTCGCATCTGCTCCCCGTCTTCGCCAGGGTCGATCTCGGCTTCGAGCGCGGTGAGGGCGCCTGGCTGATCGCAACCAACGGCGACCGCTATCTCGACTTCACCTCGGGGGTCGCGGTGAACGCGCTCGGGCATGCGCATCCACATCTGGTCAAGGCGCTGCAGGAACAGGCGACCAAGCTCTGGCACATGTCGAACCTGTTCAAGAGCCCGGATGGCGAGGTGCTCGCCGCGCGGCTGTGCGAGCAGAGCTTTGCCGACTTCGTGTTCTTCTGCAATTCCGGCGCGGAAGCGATGGAGGGCGTGATCAAGCTGGTCCGCCATCATCACTTCTCCAAGGGCCATGGCGAGCGCTACCGCATCATCACCTTCGAGGGCGCGTTCCACGGCCGCACGCTGGGCACGCTGGCTGCGACCGGCTCGGCGAAATATCTCGAGGGCTTCGGCCCGCCGATCGACGGCTTCGACCAGGTGCCGCATGGCGACATCGAGGCGGTGAAGAAGGCGATCGGCCCGCACACCGCCGGCATCCTGATCGAGCCGGTGCAGGGCGAGGGCGGCGTGCGTGGCGCGCCGCAGGCCTTCTTCAAGGCGCTGCGCGCGCTGTGCGACGAGCATGGCCTGTTGCTCGCATTCGACGAGGTGCAGACCGGCATGGGACGCACCGGCGACCTGTTCGCCTACAAGCGCACGGGTGTGACGCCGGATGTGATGTCGCTGGCGAAGGCGCTCGGCGGTGGCTTCCCGATCGGCGCGGTGCTGGCGACCGCGCAGGCTGCGGCCGGCATGGCGCCGGGCTCGCATGGCTCGACCTTCGGCGGCAATCCGCTCGCGGTCGCCGCCGCCAATGCCGTGCTCGACGTCATGCTCAAGCCCGGCTTCTTCGAGCACGTGCAGAAGATGTCGCTGCTGCTGAAGCAGAAGCTCGCCTCCGTCGTCGACCGCTATCCCGGCGTGCTGTCGGAGGTGCGCGGCGAGGGCCTGTTGATCGGCGTCAAGGCCGTGGTGCCGTCGGGCGATCTGATCGCCGCGTTGCGCAGCGAGAAGCTGCTCACCGTCGGCGCCGGCGACAACGTGGTGCGGTTCCTCGCGCCGTTGATCGTGACCGAGGCCGAGATCGACCAGTCGATCACCTCGCTCGAGCGCGCCTGCGCGACATTATCGGCGGCGCAGCCGAGGAAGGCCGGATAATGAGCAAGCCGGTCCGTCACTTCCTCGACATCAACGAGCTTCCGCTCGGCGAGTTGCGCAACATGCTCTCCGCCGGAGCCGCCATGAAGGCGAAGCTGAAGGCGCACGAGAAGGGCCGGAAGCCGCTCGAGGGCAAGACGCTGGCGATGATCTTCGAGCGCCCGTCGACCCGGACCAGGGTGTCGTTCGACGTCGGCATGCGCCAGCTCGGCGGTGAATCCATCATGCTGACCGGCGCCGAGATGCAGCTCGGCCGCGGCGAGACCATCGCCGACACCGCGCGCGTGCTGTCGCGCTATGTCGATGCGATCATGATCCGCATCCTCAACCATGACGCGCTGCTCGAACTCGCCGCGCACGCCACGGTGCCGGTCATCAACGGCCTGACCCGGCGTTCGCATCCCTGCCAGGTGATGGCCGACCTCATGACCTATGAGGAAAATCGCGGCTCGATCGCGGGCAAGACCGTGGCCTGGACCGGCGACGACAACAATGTGCTGGCCTCCTGGGCGCACGCCGCCGAGCGGTTCAAGTTCCAGCTCAATGTCGCGACCCCGCCGGAGCTTGCGCCGAAGAAGCCGATGCGCGACTGGATCAAGGCGACCGGCGCGCCGATCGTGCTCGGTACCGACCCGGAAGCCGCCGTGCGCGGCGCCGACTGCGTCGTCACCGACACCTGGGTGTCGATGGGCGACAAGGAGGGCGAGCACCGCCACAACGTGCTGCAGCCCTATCAGGTCAATGCCAAGCTGATGTCGCTCGCCAAGCCGGACGCGCTGTTCATGCACTGCCTGCCCGCGCATCGCGGCGAGGAGGTCACCGACGAGGTGATCGACGGGCCGCAATCCGTGGTGTTCGACGAGGCGGAAAACCGCCTGCATGCGCAGAAGGGCATTCTGGCCTGGTGCTTTAACGAAGTCGCGTAGGGCCGCTTCAACGCTGTCGTCCCTGCGAAAGCAGGGACCCATACGCCGCGGCCCGTGGAAAGGCGCAAGGGGAGACGCCTTGTGTCGCAACAAAACCCTGTGGTTAGGGTCCCTGCTTTCGCAGGGACGACGCATCTCTGGTTTAGTGAACCCCTTTATTTCACGGTCCGAGACCCCAGATAGAGCGCCATGGTTTCACAATCCCCCGACATCAAAATCACGACCGAGGCGCCAGTTCGCGCGCCGTCTGCGGTTCCTGTCGACGATGCCGTGCTGGCCTTCGAGGTCGGCGCGCTGGACTTGCGCGGCCGGCTGACCCGGCTCGGTCCCGCGCTCGACGAGATCCTGCACAAGCACGATTACCCGCCGGCAGTCGGCAAGCTGCTCGGCGAGGCCATCGTGCTGACCACGCTGCTCGGCTCGTCGGTGAAGTTCGAGGGCCGCTTCATCCTGCAGACCCGGACCGAAGGCCCGGTCTCGCTCCTGATCGTCGATTTCCAGGCGCCCGACCGGCTGCGTGCCTATGCACGCTACGACGCGGCGCAGCTCAAGCCGGGGCAGAGCTCGGGCGAACTGCTCGGCAAGGGTCACCTTGCGATGACGATCGACCAGGGCTCGAACACCAGCCGCTACCAGGGCCTTGTCGCGCTCGACGGCGGCGGCCTGGAAGAGGCGGCCCATGAATATTTCCTGCGCTCGGAACAGATCCCGACGCGGGTGCGGCTTGCGGTCGGCGAGGAGATGCGCGGCGGCGAAGGCGGCAAGCTGCGCTGGCGCGCCGGCGGCATCCTGCTGCAATTCCTGCCCAAGTCGCCCGAGCGCGCCAAGCAGGCCGATCTGCATCCGGGCGACGCGCCCGAGGGCACGGTCACGCACTCCGTGCCTGACGACGATGCCTGGGTCGAGGGACAGTCGCTGATCTCAACCGTCGAGGATGTCGAGCTGATCGATCCCGATCTGTCCGGCGAGCGGCTGTTGTACCGCCTGTTCCACGAACGCGGCGTCCGCGTCTTCAACCCGCAACCGCTGCGCGCGCAGTGCTCCTGCTCGCGCGATGCGGTGTCGTCGATGCTGAAGAGCTTTGCGCCGAACGATCGCGCCGAGATGGTCAAGGACGGCAAGGTCGTCGTGACCTGCGAGTTCTGCTCGTCGGTCTACGAATTCACGCCGCAGGAAGCCGGCGTCGAGTAAGCGCGCGTTTCCGCACGCAGGCTTGTCCGGCGGGTCGCCGCCGGACGCTGCCGCCCGTTAAATCCGCTGGCAGGCAGCCAAACTTTGCAATGCAGCTGGACCACGCGCCAGCTCTACCCGGATGTGTGAGAGGCAATGCGCGCAAGATTCGCGCGAATGTCACTGAATGTCTTTCTCGCCTGTTGGAATTCCGCGCGCATATCGGCCTGCAATGCCGCGCTCCGCGCAAACTGGTCCCGGCAGTTGTCGAGTAACTGGATCGTTTTCAGTCTCACCGGCCGGTTTTTCGCAGCCGCGGGCAACAGCACCTCGCAAAACGGCACCAGCATCAAAACGCTTCGCTGCTCATCGGTGATCTCGAAACTGTCCGTTGCAGGATCTTGCCGAGCGCGCAGCTTTTCGAAGGCGATGTCCAGGATGGCCTGGCAGGTATCAATATAGGCTGCCTCAAGGGACGGAAACTCCGTTCCGGTTTCATCTAACGTGACGTTGCCGTGTGAGGTCAGATTGAAAAAGAATCTAGGCATTTCGGCTCTCCCCTGCGTCGAGCTGTTTCAGTCCGCTTAGGTATTGGACGTCGAACTCCGCGATCTCATGAAGACCGGCCTTGTCCCGGATCGTGAGCCGGTTCCGGCTCAGTTCGATCAAGTTCTGACTGCGCAGGACTTGCAGGGTTCGGTTCACATGGACGGTCGAAAGTCCGAGGATATCGGCGAGTTCATGCTGCGTAAGCGGGAGATCGAAGACATCCTGAGCGTTTTGATTGCCAGCTTGCAGGCGGTAAGACACTTCGCACAGCAAATGCGCCAATCTGACCGAGGCGGAGCGTCGTCCAAGCGAGACCATCCACTCCTGTTGGATGGCCGCTTGCGCAGCTGTCTCCCACCACAATGCGCGCGCGATGGTAGGCCGTTCGGAAACGAGCTGATTTAGCTTCTCGAGCGGAATTGACAACGAAGTCGCTGGAGTGAGTGCGGAGATTGCCGTCCGGGAACAAGGAAACATGAGCTCGCCCGGATTCAGCGCTTCGCCTGCGACGAAGATCGCGACAATCTGTTGGTTTCCGTCCTCCAGCGTTCTGAGAGAGCGAGCCATTCCGCTGCAAAGAATCACCAATGATGTGGTCTTCTGGCCCTCCTCGATCAGATGATCGCCCTTGGCTACGTGTCGCGGCGGTGAAGCGGCAGCCAGCAGGGCCCGTTGGTCGGATGGCGAGAGCATCAACCGCCCTGCCAGCTTGCTCAGAAGCGCTGGAGGGCTCAGCGGCATCGATGATTTGTCTCTTGTGTCAAACATGGCGAACCCAGCCGATCGGAGGTTACCAACGCACTTCCGTAGAACTCGAAAGTCTCCTTCCTGCACGTGGAGCAGGCGCTACTCGGCGAAGCGCGCAGCTATCTCGTCGGTGCGGTTGATCGAATCACGGATGACCTTTGCCTCCTGTTCGAACTCACGCACCCTGCTGGCCCAGGATTTCGCTATCTGCGTTCGGCCACCGAGACTCGCCTCGCTCGCGAGCTTCCTGGCCAGCGCAATACGTTCGTCGAGTGTCCGCAACGCGCTGCCGAGCGCCCGCCGCAGATTGTCGTCGAGGGCAAGGCTCATCAGCTCAGCCGTGTAGGCGTGGCCAACGTGGCAGCGATATCGAACCAGCTCGCCTTCGTCGATTTCCCACATGACGCCGTGGCAATCGGGGCAGGCAAGCACCGATCGCCGGCCGATGCGATCCATTTCGCTCATGCTGGCTTGTCCGCCACTTGCGACGCTGACTTCATATTCGATGGCTCCTGTGACCGGCACCGGTTGGCCTGCAGGCTGCCGCACCAGCTTCTCGAACAGCGCCGGCATACTCGCGAGACTGACCACATGATTGGGTTGCGAACGCATCAAGGCGGTGGTTGGCATTTCCGGAAAGGCGGCGTCGCCTGGGTCCTGCACCACCGTGAGGCCGCCGAATTGCTTGAGCGCCGACAGGCCGGCCGCACCGTCGCCCAGCGTACCGGTGAGGACGGCACCGACCGACCGGGGCGCGCAGCACAGGGCCGCAGAGCGGAACAACGGATCGATCGCCGGCCGGGCATTGTTCTCGCGCGGCCCCGATCCCAGTCGTAGCTGATCGCTCTCCACCAGGAGATGACGCTCGGGCGGCGCGATATAGATCCGGCTCCTTTCAAGCCTCTCGCCATCCGCGGCGAAGCTGGCCGGCAGCGGCCCCGCCTGGGTCAGAATCGCATCAAGGGTCGAGCGGAACTGGCTCGGCAGATGGATCACCACGAGAACGGAAGCCGGGAAATCAGGTGAGAATTCACCGGCAAGAAAGCGCAACGCTTCGAACCCTCCGGCGGAGGTACCTATCGCCACAATGTCGCGATTTGCCATGAAGTGCTCCATGGCCCCGAGGTGGGAACCACTGCGTGACGCGTTGGTTCCGAAATCAACCCAAATAGAAATTCACCGAGCGAAACTCGTGATAACATTATCAAAAATCCCGACCCGACCGAAATGTAAGTGAGACTGCCCTGATGGCCGATACCAGCGACGAGGAACGGGACGAAACGAGTGAGCCGAACCTCGCCAAGACGGTCGTCGTCGGGATTGGTGCCTCCGCCGGCGGCGTCCACGCATTGCAGCAACTGTTTGCCGCACTACCCGAGCAAACCGGTGCCGCCTTCGTCGTGGTGGTGCATCTCGACCCCGATCTGCGGAGCGAGATGTCGAACATCCTGGCGGCGCGCACCCATATGCCCGTCCTCCAGGTCGGAGAGCCGATCCCGCTCAAGGCGGACCACGTCTATGTGATCCCGCCCGACCGGCGGCTGCATATCACCAACGATGAAATCGCCACCGCAGAATTCGACGAGCCGCGCGGCAAGCGGGCACCCATCGACCTGTTCTTCCGCTCGCTGGCGGAACAGCATGGGGATGGTTGCGCGGTCATCCTGACCGGCGCCGGGTCCGACGGCTCGGTCGGCGTCCGGGCGGTCAAGGAATCGGGCGGCATCATCCTGGTGCAAGACCCCAACGAGGCCGAATTCCCCTCGATGCCGCGCAGCGCAATCGCAACCGGCATCGCGGATTTCGTTTTGCCGATAGGCGAAATCGCGCAACGTCTGACCGAACTGGTGCGGGAAAAAAATCATGACGGACCGGGCGGCGGACTGCGCGGCCTGGATGCGGATTTGCTGCGGCGCATTCTCGCCCATGTCCGCGTTCGCACCGGGCACGATTTCTCCAAATACAAGCGGGCGACCATCCTGCGCAGGATCGCGCGGCGCATGCAGGTCACCCGGGCGGATAGCCCCAAGGACTATTACGACGTGCTGCGTGACAATACCGATGAGGCACAGGCGCTGTTGGGTGACCTGCTGATTTCGGTAACATCGTTTTTCCGCGACAAGGAAGCGTTCCGGGCTCTTGAGCTGCAGGTCATCCCGCAGCTGTTCAACGGCAAGCTGAGCGATCGTTCGATCCGTATCTGGGTCCCCGGATGCGCCACCGGCGAGGAGGCGTATTCGATCGCCATGCTGCTGCTCGAGCAGGCCTCGCGGCAGGATATCCGGCCTACCATCCAGGTGTTCGGCTCGGATATTGACGCCCGAGCGCTCGCCATTGCGCGGGAGGGCATGTATCCGGCAGCGATCGAGACGGACGTCAGCGAGGATCGCTTGCGGCGTTTCTTTGTGAAGGACGGAGATCAATATCGCGTTCGCCAGGAACTACGCGATTTGGTGCTGTTCGCCAGTCACAGCCTGCTCAAGGATCCCCCTTTTTCGCGAATCGATCTCATCGCTTGTCGCAATCTCCTGATCTACCTGGATCGCGAATTGCAGGAACTGGCGTGCAACACGTTCCATTATGCCCTCAATCCGGATGGATTTCTCATGCTGGGCACGTCGGAAAGTGCCGACCATCCGCCCGGCCAGTTTCGCACGTTTGACCGCAAGGCGCGCATCTACCAGTCCTCGGCCAGTCCGGGCGAACTGCGCCTGTTGCCGCGCCTGCTCGGCAGCGTCGGCCTGATTCATGAGCAGGCCGCGCAGCCGATCAGGCCACCAAGCACGACGTCATTGCTCAATGAAGCTGCGGCACACCGCCAGGCACTGGAAAAGCTCGCGCCACCGAGCATTCTGGTCGATCAAGCGCATCGCGTGCTGCACATGTCCGACAATGCCGGGCGATTCCTGCAACCGTCCGGCGGCCCGCTGAGCGGCAACATCGTAGACCTGGTGCGGCCGGAACTGCGGTTCGAGCTGCGGTCAGCCCTGCATCGGGTGTTTGACAATTCGCAGCCCTGGCTCAGCCTGCCCATCCCTGTCCGCTTCAACGGTGCGCCGCATCAGGTGCTGATGCATGTGAAGCCGCTGGACGACCACGACGATCATGGGGCCGGCAGCGCCGTGGTGTTGTTCATCGAGGGCGATCGGGTTGATCACCTCGCTGAAGGGCAGCTCCCGGCGAACGATGCCACCAACGAAGTTGTCGCCCGGCTGCGCGAGGAGCTTCAGCAGACCCAGTCGCGGCTGCGGACGACCCGGGAGGAATCCGACGCCGCCAACGAGGAATTGCGCGCGGCCAACGAAGAGCTGCAATCCATCAACGAGGAATATCGGTCAACCTCCGAAGAGCTGGAGACCAGCAAGGAAGAGCTGCAATCGATCAACGAAGAATTGCAGACCGTGAACAGCGAGCTCAAGCTGAAGCTTGAAGCCGTGTCGCGCGCGCACAGCGATCTCCAGAACCTGATGGCGGCGACCGATTTCGGGATCTTGTTCCTCGACTCGAGCCTGCGCATCAAGCGTTTCACGCAGCAGGTGACTGACCTGTTCAGCATCACGCCGAGTGACGAAGGCCGCCCGATTGCGGATTTCGCGCATCGACTGGAATACCAGAACCTTGTCAACGACGCGCATGCGGTGCTCGCCAATCTTTCCCCGATCAAACATGAAATCCGCAGTCGCAACGGGCGCTGGTACGACGTTCGCCTGCGCCCCTATCGAACGGTCGACGACAAGATCGACGGGATCGTCCTCACCTTCGTCGATATGACTGACCGCCGTCATACGGAAGATGCGCTCAGGGTCAGCGAGCGCCAACTCCGGCGGCAGATGCAGCTCGTCGAGCTCTCGCGCGATCCGATATTCATCTGGGATTATGACGGCGGCATCCTCGAGTGGAATCGTGGAAGCGAGCAGCTCTATGGCTATAGCCGTGACGAGGCGGTTGGAAAACGCAAGAACCAGCTGTTGGGCACGATCGTTCCCGGAGGATCATTCGCCGAGTTGCGGAACAAGTTGCTCGATGAAGGCAACTGGACCGGCGAACTTCAACACAAGACCAAGAATGGCCGGGAATTGACGGTTGAGAGCCGCATCATCCTCGAGACGATTGACGGGCGGCGGCTCGCCCTCGAAAGCACACGCGATGTGAGCGAACGCAAGGCGTGGGAAGAGCAACAGAAATTGTTGCTGCGCGAACTGACGCACCGGGTGAAGAATACCCTGACCGTCGTGCAGTCGATTGCGCATCAGACCCGGCGCTTCAGCAAATCCTACGATGAATTCACCGAGAGACTGGATGGCCGCCTTGCGGCGTTGGCCAGGGCCCATTCGCTGCTGGTGGACTCCGACTGGATGGGGGCCGATCTCGCTACACTGGCGCGCAGACAACTTGAGCCCTACACCTCCGGCAATAACGAACGGATCAAGGTCAAGGGCGGATCAGTCTTCTTGCCTCCCGATCTGGCAACGCCATTCGGCCTGGTTTTCCATGAGCTGGCAACCAATGCGGCCAAATATGGTTCGTTCTCGCAACAAGCCGGTACCGTGGATCTGAGCTGGACATTGCGCACCCAGGGCGATCAACCGCTTCTGACGGTCATCTGGCGCGAAAGCGGCGGTCCGGCCGTCCAGCAACCGAAGACGGCCGGCTTTGGAAGCGAGCTGATTGAGAGGGCGATCCCAAATGCCGTGGTTCGCCGCGAATTCGGCGCCGACGGGATGGTCTGCACGATCGAGTTGCAGATCCCGAGAGCTGGCCTGGACGACCGCGAGCGCCTCGGCTGAGCAGAATACGCGGGTCTGCTGCCACGCCGGGCAAAAGAGGATCATTCGCGGCCGCGGCCTAATTTAGTTCAGCACCCGTTTTCCATCCGGGCTCGGGCTGTCCAGCGAGAATGTCGGCACGTCGATCTCGAAGCGCTCGCCGGCTTCGGTGACCATCTGGTAGCTGCCGGTCATGAAGCCGGAGGCGGTCGGCAGCGGCACGCCGCTCGTGTATTCGAAGCGTTCGCCGGGCGCCAGCACCGGCTGCTCGCCGACCACGCCTTCGCCACGCACCTCCTGGCGGCGGCCGGTGGCGTCGGTGATGATCCAGTGCCGTGTCCGCAGCTGCACCGTTTCCGGGCCGGAATTGACGATTACGATCTTGTACGACCAGAAATACTCGCGCCGGTCGACCGACGAGCGCTCGGGCATGAAGTTCGGCTCGACGGTGACTTCGATCTGGCGGGTAACGGCGCGGTACATACGGCTCAATCCGATGGTCGTGGTGCGTGATCTGCTTTCGACCGGATCACGCTCAATCAGGGCGCCATCATAGCCAATTGGTCAGCCGGAACCAATCGCCTGCCAGGCTGTGAAAACCCGGCCCCGTGGACGGTCCGTTCATCGCGGTTTCAACATAGTTCCGCTCTAAAGCGCGGCCGCATGTCGCCGCACTCTGCGCTTTGTCGGCAAGTCGCGGACCGATATTATCTTTTCAGCACGGCCTGCGGACGTCCGCAGCTGACACGGTGTTTGATGAGCTCGATTGCCGATCCCATAGCCGGTTCGCCGGTGGCTGACGCCAAAGCCGAGGCGAAGGTTGCAGCGGCGGCGCCCGCGATCACGCTGCCGGCGACCGGCGAGCGTGAGCTGCGGCTCGATCTGTTCCGCGGGCTCGCGCTGTGGCTGATCTTCATCGATCATCTGCCGACCAATCTTTTGACCTGGCTGACGATCCGCAATTACGGCTTCTCCGACGCCACCGAGATCTTCATCTTCATCTCCGGTTACACCGCGGCCTTCGTCTATGGCCGCGCGATGCTGGAGGGCGGCTTCGTGATCGCGACCGCGCGCATCCTGCGCCGGGTCTGGCAGATCTATGTCGCGCACGTCTTTCTGTTCACGATCTTCCTCGCCGAGATCTCCTATGTCGCGACCTCGTTCGAGAACCCGCTGTACAGCGAGGAAATGGGGATCATGGACTTCCTCAAGCAGCCCGACGTCACCATCGTGCAGGCGCTGCTGCTGCGCTTCCGCCCCGTCAACATGGACGTGCTGCCGCTCTATATCGTCCTGATGCTGTTCCTGCCGCTGATTCTGTGGCTGATGAAGTGGAAGCCCGACGTCACGCTCGGCCTGTCGGTGCTGCTCTACGCGCTGACCTGGCAGTTCGATCTTTACCTCTCGGCCTATCCGAACGGCTTCTGGGCGTTCAATCCGTTCGCCTGGCAATTGCTGTTCGTGTTCGGCGCCTGGTGCGCGCTCGGCGGCGCGCGGCGGATGTCGCGCATCCTGTCGTCGAACATCACGATGTGGATCTGCATCGCCTACCTCGTCGCCGCGTTCTTCGTGACGCTGACCTGGTACGTGCCGCAGCTCGGCCACATCATGCCGAAGGTGATCGAGCAGTGGATGTATCCGATCAACAAGACCGACCTCGACGTGTTGCGGTTCGCGCATTTCCTGGCGCTCGCAGCCCTCACGGTGCGCTTCCTGCCCCGGGATTGGCCGGGGTTGAAATCGCGCTGGCTGCGACCATTGATCCTGTGTGGCCAGCATTCGCTTGAGATATTCTGTCTCGGGGTCTTCCTCGCCTTTGCCGGACACTTCGTGCTGGCCGAAGTGTCGGGCGGTGCCGCACTGCACGCCTTGATCAGCGTCTGCGGCATCCTCATCATGTGGGGCATGGCGTGGATTATTTCGTGGTACAAGCACTCCGCCGACAAAGGCGCCTCGAAAAAAGGTGCCACCGGCAACGCCGATCTGGCGGGAGGGGGAGCATGAAGTCCGCGCGGACGATGCTGGGCCTGATGTTGCTGGCCGCCACTTTGGCGGCAGCGCCCGCGCGCGCCGGCGACAGCCCCGAGCCCGCACCACCGGCACCGCCCTGCGACGTGCCCGCCTATCTGTTGACGAGCGAGAGCTCGCTGCCGAAGGTCACCGATGTGGTGAAGGCCAATCAGCCGCTCAACGTGCTCGTGGTGGGCAGCCGCTCCTCGACCATCCCCGGCAACGAGGCGAGCGCCTATCCGGCCACGATGCAGGCGGCGCTGAAGGAGGCGTTTCCGGCGGCAACCATCGATTTATCCGTAGAATTACAGGCAAAAAGCACCGCGGAAGAGACCGCGGGAACCCTTGTTAAGCTTGTTGAGGCAAAAAAGCCTACTTTGGTTATCTGGCAGACCGGCACGGTCGATGCTATGCGAGCGGTCGATCCTGACGACTTCCGTACCGCCATCAACGAAGCTGTTGTTGCGCTGCGGGGCGCCGGGGCAGACGTGGTGCTGGTCAATCTGCAATACAGCCCGCGCACGGAGACGATGATCTCTGCACCGCCTTATCTCGACAATATCAAGGTGGTGGCGCAGCAGCACGACGTTCCGCTGTTCGACCGGTTCGCGATCATGAAGCAATGGAGCGATGCCGGATATTTTGACCTGTTCAGCACCGCGCATGGTGTCGACCTGGCCAAGAAGGTTCATGCCTGTCTCGGCCGCGCACTGGCCAAATTCGTGATCGATGCGGCCCATCTGGGCCCGGTGCAGCAGAATTAGAGGAAGCAGAGTTGATGAGTTTTGCGTTCCCTTTTTGCCTTGCCGCAGGGCCGAGCCTGCGCGCCGCAGCAGTGCTCGTGCTGCTCGCGCCGCTGTCGGTCGCGCCGTCGCGCGCGCAGACCGGCCAGGCCGACCAGCATGCGGCGCTGTCATCGGGTGCCGCCACAAAGTCCGACGCCGCACGGCCTGATGCGGGCAAGCCTGCGGCGATGGCGGCCGACGCCGCCAATCAACAACAGCCCGGCATTGCCTCCCAGGCGCTCGATAAGGTGAAGCAGGTTGCGAAGTCGGCCTCCGACATCTTCTACCGCGTGCCCTGTCATCAACCCACCGGCGTGCCGAACACCACCGGCTCGCTGCCGCATGTCGCAGCCAAGCTCGCCGCCGGCAAGCCGGTCGTCATCATCGCGTTCGGCTCGTCCTCGACCCAGGGCTATGGTTCGTCGGCGCCGGAATTCACCTATCCGAACCGGCTCGCCGCGCAGCTGCGTCGGCAATATCCGGCCGCCGACATCACCGTGCTCAACCGCGGCAAGGGCGGCGAGGACGCGCCGGAGATGATGAAGCGGCTGCAGACCGAAGTGATCGACATGCATCCGGACATGGTGATCTGGCAGGTCGGCACCAACGCGGTGCTGCGCAACCTCGATCCCGTCGAGACCGCCAAGCAGGTCGAGGACGGCGTGGCGCGCATCCAGGCCGACGGCGCCGACCTCGTGCTGGTCGATCCGCAATATTCGCCGCGCGTCACCGAGCGTCCGGAAAGCGCGCGCGGCATGGTGAAGCTGCTTGGCCGCATCGCCGCGCTGCGCCATGTCGGCATCTTCCCGCGCTTCGAGGTGATGCGTGACTGGCACGAGAAGCAGGCGATCCCGATCAACGATTTCGTCATCGCCGACGGCCTGCACATGAACGACTGGGGCTATGCCTGCTTCGCCCAGTTGCTCGGCGACGACATCATCCGCTCGGTCGGCGCGATCAAGATCGGGGTCAACGTCCCGTCGGATGTGCGGACCTACCGGCCGATGTGATCGATCTCTCGGTCCCGTCACCCTGAGGAGGCCGCGCAGCGGCCGTCTCGAAGGGTCGACGGCCCGACTGGGGCCGTGCATCCTTCGAGGCTCGCCCAGCGGCGCAATTGCGCCGCAAGGCTCGCGCCTCAGGATGACGGGACTTATAGCTTCCCCCAAGCCCCCCAGCTTGACCTCGCCGCGGTAATCCGCTCCCTTGGCGCCTGCTACCAAGCCTCAAGGGAAACGCTCATGTCTTTCGTGCTGGCCATCGATCAGGGCACCACTTCGTCGCGCGCCATGGTGTTTCGCGGCGACATCTCCATCGCCGCGGTCGCGCAGCAGGAGTTTCCGCAGCATTTCCCGGCCTCCGGCTGGGTCGAGCACGAGCCGGAGGACATCTGGACCTCGACCGTGATGGTGTGCCGCGAGGCGCTGGAGAAGGCCGGCCTGAAGGCGAAGGACATCGCCGCGATCGGCATCACCAACCAGCGCGAAACCACCGTGGTCTGGGACCGCGCCACCGGCCAGGCCGTGCACCGCGCCATCGTCTGGCAGGATCGCCGCACCGCCGACATCTGCGCCAAACTGAAAGCCGAGGGCCATGAGCCCGCGATCTCGGCCAAGACCGGTCTCATCATCGATCCCTATTTCTCGGGCACCAAGGTCGCCTGGATCCTCGATCACGTGCCGGGCGCCCGCGAACGCGCCGAGCGCGGCGAGCTCTTGTTCGGCACCGTCGACTGCTATCTCTTGTGGCGGCTCACCGGCGGCCGGGTGCACGCCACCGACGCCACCAACGCCTCGCGCACGCTGCTGTTCAACATCCACACCGGCGCCTGGGACGACGACCTCATCAACCTGTTGCGCGTGCCGCGCTCGATGCTGCCCGAGGTGAAGGATTCCTCCGCCCGGTTCGGCGAGAGCACGGCTGATCTGTTCGGCGGCCCGATCGCGATCTCGGGCATCGCCGGCGACCAGCAGGCCGCGACCATCGGCCAGGCCTGCTTCGAGCCCGGCATGATGAAGTCGACCTACGGCACCGGCTGCTTCGCGCTGCTCAACACCGGCACCACGCCGGTCGCCTCGAAGAACAAGCTGCTCACCACGATCGCCTATCAGCTCAATGGTCAGCGCACCTACGCGCTCGAAGGCTCGATCTTCGTTGCCGGCTCTGCGGTGCAGTGGCTGCGCGACGGGCTCGGCATCATCAAGCATGCCGCCGAGACCGGGCCGCTCGCCGACAAGTCCGACAGCATGCAGAGCGTCTACCTCGTGCCGGCCTTCGTCGGCATGGGTGCGCCGTACTGGAATCCGCGCGTGCGCGGCGCGCTGTTCGGGCTGACCCGCAACACCGGCCCGGCCGAGCTCGCGCATGCGACCCTGGAGAGCGTCTGCTACCAGACCTTCGACCTGTGGGCCGCGATGCGCACCGACTGGCCGGAGGCCAACGCAGCCAACACCGTGCTGCGGGTCGACGGCGGCATGACCGCATCCGACTGGACCATGCAGCGGCTCGCCGACCTGCTCAACGCGCCGGTCGACCGCCCGATGATTCAGGAGACCACGGCGTTAGGGGCGGCCTATCTCGCGGGCCTCGATGCCGGCGTCTATCCGGAGCCTGCAAAATTCGCCGACAATTGGCGGCTCGAGCATCGCTTCCGGCCGGCGATGAGCGAGGCGACCCGCGAGCGCAAGCTCGCCGGCTGGGCCCGCGCCGTGAAGGGCGTGCTGGCGAGCGACGAGGGGGAGTAGCGAACTCGTGCAGCGGGCACTTTGCCAACGCCTCTCCCGCTTGCGGGGGAGGCCGGATCACATCGAAGATGCGATCCGGGTGGGGGCTCTCTCCACGCAATGACTGGTCCCATCGCGGCGATACCCCCACCCCGGCCCTCCCCCGCAAGCGGGAGAGGGAGTACAC
>NZ_JASGSR010000155.1:0-16671 GCF_040446015.1 Bradyrhizobium sp. INPA03-11B | reverse complement strand
GCTAGAAATTACCTCGCCGTCGTCACTCTTGCTGCTATCGTCCTATGGATGCGGTAACTGTCCACACCACCTAGGGCTCCGATTCCGAAGTTCGTAGACCTCTGCGGCTCGCGCTCACACGAACTTCGGAAGCAAGGGTACGAGTGCGGTTTTGAATTTGAAGTCCTAGGTCGCAGCGAAAGCTGACAGGAACTTCAAATTCACTGCACCAACCAGAGCAAGATGAGGTTGGGCTGCGGCCGCGAATAAGGCGCGTCTGCTGCGTGGAAGCGTCAATCGCAAAAGCTCGCAAATGCCATATGCGATAGCGGGGGATGTTTGCGCAACTTCGGAATATTAGAAGAATACCCCTGAGTTGCCCGACGTGTCAAGTTGCATGCCGAGCGCCGGCCGCTGCGGCTACTGTGCATGGGGTTATTTTCGATATTTTGGCAGCGCCCCCTTGCGACGGCGTCATAACTCCATCTTGACCTAGCCGCCCTTCACCGCGCCGGCCGTCAGCCCGGCAACGATCTGCCGCTGCGCCAGCACGGTGAGCAGCAGCACCGGCGCGGTCACGATCAATGCGGCGGCGGCGAGCGGGCCCCAGCTCAGCTGGTCGAACGAGATCATGTTGTAGACCGCGACCGGAAGCGTGCGGGTCTCGCGCCCGGCCAGCACGATGCCGAAGACAAAGTTGTTCCAGGAGAAGATCACCGCGAGGATGAAGGCGACCGCGAGCCCGGGCCTGGCGATCGGCAGCGCGACATGGCGGAACACCTGCCAGCGCGTGGCGCCATCGATCAATGCGGCTTCTTCCAGCTCCAGCGGCGTGGTCTCGAAATAGCCGATCATGATCCAGATCACGATCGGCACCGTGACCACGAGATGGATGATGATCTGCGGCACCAGCGTGCCGAGCAGGCCGAGCCACTGGAACAGCAGGAACAGCGGGATCAGATACGACAGGCCCGGCGTGATGCGCGCGATCAGGATCACGATCGCCGATTTATGCGCGGCCATCCGCGCGATGCCGTAGCCGGCGGGCACGCCGACCAGCATCGCAAGGCCGGTGGCGCAGCCGGTGACGACAAGGCTGTTGGTGAAGTAGGTCAGGAAGCGGTTGGAAGCGAACACGTCGGCATAGTTCTTCCAGGCGATATGCTCGGGGAAGAACACCGGCGGATAGGAGGCGTTGTCGATCTCGAATTTGAGCGACAGCGAGGCCATCCAGAGGAAGAACATGATCGCCGGCGAGACGATGACGAACACCGACAACCACAGCCCGATCCGTCCGAGGATATAGCGCGGGTTCATGCCTCGCTCCCGAGCTGGGACGTCCACAGCAGGCGCTTGCGCAAGTAGAGCAGCAGCGCCGCCAGCGCCACGATCAACAGGAAGAACACCACCGCGATCGCCGAGCCGTAGCCGAGGTCGTAATAGACGAAGGCGACACTGTAGAGATAGACGTTGATGGTTTCCGATGCCGAGCCCGGTCCGCCCTGGGTGATCGCGAAGATGATGTCAAAACTCTTCACCGCGTCGATCATGCGGATCATGCCGGCGATGAACAGGAACGGCATGATCAAAGGAAGTGTGATGAAGCGGAACACCTGCCAGAAATTGGCGCCGTCGATCTGCGCGCTCTCATAGGGTTCGGTCGGGATCGCGGCGAGGCCGCCGAGCACGATCAGCATCACCAGCGGCGTCCATTGCCAGGTCTCGACCAGCACCAGCGAGGGGATCACCGTCGTCGGGTTGAACACCCAAAGCTGCGGCGGCAGCCCGACCAGCGACAGCAGATAGTTCAAGACGCCGAGCTGCGGGTGGAACATCATGGTCCACACCAGCGCGATCGCCACTGGCGTTGCCATCATCGGCATGATGAAGATGCCGCGCAGGAAGCCGCGCGCGGCGAATTTCTGGTGAAACACGACAGCGGCCAGCGTGCCGAACACCAGCGGCAGCAGCACCGACAGCGCGGTGTAGGACAGCGTGTGCCCGACCGCCTCGACAAAGCGCGGATCGGTCGGCAGCCGCAAATAGTTGGCGAGCCCGACGAAGACGGTGGGCGAGCCGACCTTCCATTCCTGCAGGCTCATCCAGATCGTGAACACCCAGGGAAAGATGATCACCGCCAGCACCACGACGAGCGCCGGGATCACGAACGGCCAGTAGGACGGCGGACGCCATTCACGCGCCGGGGCAGCGCTTTCGGTCGCTGCCGCCGACTCAGTCTGTGTCACCACGCTCACGCTTTTTCGCTACGCTCCAGGATGGGGCGGAATTGCTCGTGCGCCTTCTTCAGCTCGGTGGCGGGATCGGCGCCGGACAGCGTCGCGGTCAGCGCCGCACCGACGATGTCGCGGAATTCGGCGACCGGGATGATGACGGGCAGGCCGAGCTTGGAGATCTTGGCGGAGTCAACCACCGACTGCAGCCACTCCTTCGTCTTGACGCCCTTGGCGACCTCGGCATCGTCGACGATCGAGTTGCGGAACGGTACGCCGCCGCCGGCTTGCAGCAGGCGGGCGCCTTGTCCGCGCGAGACCACCCATTGGCACAGCAGATAGGCGGCTTCCTTGTTCTTGCTCGCCGCGGCGATGCCGACGCCGTCGCCATAGGTCGACGAGAATTTGCCCTTCGGGCCGGCGGGCACCAGCGTGTAGCCGACCTTGCCGACGACGCGCGAGGCGGCCGGATCTTCCAGCGGCGGCGCCCAGCCGTCGGCGTCGATCCACATCGCGGACCTACCTTGCGTGAAGGAGGCCATCGACTCCATCCAGTTGAAGCCGGCGACGCCGGGCGGCGCGCATTTGGTCAGCAGCCGCTGATAGAGCTTGGTCGCTTCGATCGCTTCGGGGCCATCGGTCAGGATGTTGCCCTTGGCATCGAGGAATTCGCCGCCGTAGTTCAGATAGAAGTTGGTCCACATCGCCATGTTGGCGTTGCGCAGGCCGCGGCCGACGAAGCCGTAGATGCCTTCCTTCGGATCGGTCAGCTTCTCGGCGGCGACCGCCATCTCGTCCAGCGTCTTCGGGACCTCGACGCCCTTCTTCTGGAACAACTCCTTGTTGTAGTAGAGGATGAAATAGTCGACCGACCACGGCAGCGACAGCATCTGTCCCTTGTCGTTGCGCGCATATTGCAGCCCGGCCGCCGAGAAATCGCTCTCGACGAGATCCGGCAGCGTCATGCTGGGATCCTTCAGATAGGGCGACATGTCGGCCAGCCAGCCGGCCTTCTCGAATTGCCGCTTCTGCACGTGATAGCTGAGGTGAACGACGTCGAAGCTCGGCTTGCCCGAGGACAGCTCGATCACGCATTTCTGGCGCTGCTGCTGCTCGGGGACCTGCTCCGATTCGACCTTGATGCCGGTGAGCTCGGTGAATTCCTTGATGTATTTTTGCAGATTGTCGCCGCGGGGTCCCTTGGCGAGGCTGACTTCCAGCGTGGTGCCGGAATATTTCTTCCAGTTCACCTCGGCGTAGGCCGGAAATCCGGTCAATCCAACCGCGCCTGCGGCGGCGGTGCCCGCCAGCATTTGCCGGCGCGAGATCAGGTGATGCGACATGTTTCTCTCCCTGGGACGGTTCTTGTTTGGGAGAGATACTAGAGCATGATCCGGAAAAGTGAACACCGGTTTTCCGGACGGATCGTGCATCGACCGATGCACTCACGGCATTGATGCGATCGAAGGTCGCATCAATGCTTGAGCGGCTCAATACGTCCGCCGGAGTCGACATGCGCGGCGCAGCTGCATAATGCTGCGCCGCGCATCCGCCTAAACCCGTCATCCTGAGGTGCGAGCGGAGCGAGCCTCGAAGGATGTACGGCCATCAGCCGGGCCGTCCATCCTTCGAGACGCGCTACGCGCTCCTCAGGATGACGGGAAGATGGAAACTATGCCTTGACGAAGGCGAGCAGGGTGCCGTTCGCGGCAGCCGGCGGCACGGTGATGCCGCCACTGCTCTTCACGCCGGTTGCTGCGAGCGCCTTCTCGGTCGCGGCAAGATCGGCCGCGATCACGAGGCCGGCGCCGCCGCGGTCGGACAGGCCGTCCAGCGAGACGCCGGGATAGCGCTTGCCGAGCTGATCGGTGGTCAGGAACACGAAGTCGGCGCGATCGCCGCCGGACGGCACCGCAACGGCACCGTCGGGATCGTTCCTTACGGCGACATCGATCATCTTGGACAGATGCGCGGCATCGATTGCGGGATCGGGCGAGACGATCAGCACCTGCTTGAGACGTTTTGCCCCATTGGCATGCGTCATCAACTCGGGAATCCACACTGTCTCGCGGGTCTTGTGCTGGCAGGCGAAGATCCGGACGCCGCCGGGCGCCTCCGCGGTCGGCCACTGGAAGGTGCGGAATTTCGCCGCGGAGACGGTGCCATTCGGCAGTGTCACCGGGCGCTCGAAATCGGTCGGCCCGACCGGCGGATAGCCGCGTGCGCGGATCTCCTCGGCGCAGGCGGCGGAATCCACCGCGGTGAATGCGATGCGTTCGATGCCTTCGCCGCGCTTCTCCAGGAAGGCGCGCGCCGGCGCATTGTGTTCGGTCGGCGTCAGCACGCCGAGCAATTCCATGTAGTCGGGGTCGAACATGATGGTGTAGTTGCCCGATCCCATATGCGCGCTGTGGGTGCCGCGCGGCGACACGGTGAAGCCGAGCCGCTTGTAATTCTCGGCGGCCTTGTCGAGGTCCTTGACCATGACCACGGCGTGATCGATTCCGATGACGTTCTTGAGTGCCACTTGTTGTCTTCCCGGCTGGAATAAGAGACGTTGCTTGAGCATGATCTCTTTCGGAAAACCGCTACGCACTTTTCCGGATCATGCTCTAAAGCTAACCAGAATGACCGGGCACCCGCAAGAAAGGATCATGATGAGCAGCAATGCCGTGCGCTGGCCCAATTCGCTTTGGGCCGCAGTGACGCCGTCAGGCCCTGACTGCCCCGAGCTGACCGGCGCGCAGCAGGCCGATGTCGTCATCATCGGCGGCGGATTCACGGGTCTGTCGACCGCGCTGCATCTGCGCGAGGCCAATGTCGACGTCGCGATCGTCGAGGCCGCCGAGCCGGGCTGGGGCGCCTCGGGCCGTAACAACGGCCAGGTGATCCCGACGCTGTCGCGCCCCGATCCGGATGACATCATCAAGCGGCACGGTGCAGCCGGCGAGCGCTTCGTCGCGATGCTGCGCGACAGCGCGGCCATGCTGTTCGACGTCGTCAAGCGGTACAATATCGCGGCCGAGCAGGAGCAGGCCGGCTGGGTGCAGCCGGTGCATTCGCCGGGCCGCATCAAGATCGCGGAGCGGCGGGTGCAGCAATGGTCCAAATTCGGCGCGCCGGTCGAATTGCTGTCGCGCGACCAGACCAGCGACATGCTCGGCTCGGACGCCTGGTACGGTGGCTTCTGGAACAGGACCGGCGGTCACGTCAATCCGCTGGCGCTGGCGCGCGGCCTTGCGCGCACCGTGCTCGGTCTCGGTGGACGAATCTACGCCCGTTCGCCGGCGACGAGCTTCGAGCGCCGCGGCGATCACTGGGTGGTGAAGACCGAGAAGGGCGAAATCTCCGGCCGTGCGCTGGTGGTCGCGACCAACGCCTATAGCGGCGAGTTCACCAAGTCGCTGGTGCCTGAAATCGCGACCGAGGTGATGCCTGTGCTGTCCTGGCAGATGGCGACGCAGCCGCTGTCGGACAATGTCCGCAAGACCATCATTCCCAGCCGGCAGGCGATGTCGGATACCCATGGCGAGCTGTATTTCGCGCGCTACGACGCCCGCAATCGCCTGGTCACCGGCGGCGCCGTGCTCGGCCCGGGCGACAGGACCGGACGGCTGAAGGCGCGGGTGACCGAGCGGTTGCAGCGGCTGTGGCCGCAGATCGGCGAGATCTCCTTCGATTACGTCTGGAACGGCTATGTCGGGATGACGGCGGATTTCCTGCCGCGCATGCATCGCCTCGGACCGAACGCCTATGGCTGGACCGGCTGCAACGGCCGCGCCGTCGCGCTGACGATTCCGCTCGGCCGCGAACTGGCGAAGGCAGTGCAGGGCGTGCCGGAGAGCGAGCTGGCGCTGCCGTTCACCGAGCCGGTGCAGTACATCGCGCACGGATTGCTGCGCAAGCTCGCGCCCTGGATGCTGGTGCTGTACCGGCAGCGCGATGCCCAGGAGCTGGTCAAGGGTGACCGCTTCGAGTTGCTGCGCTGGGCCGAGTATTTTCTCGCCTCGCGCCGGTCAAGGTGAGCGCGGACCAACGTTGCGCTTCGAAGAATGGGAGCCCAAACTGGTCCGGTGGAGCGCCGCGATCACGAGGATTCCGCCGTTGGCGGATCGTGGTTGTGGAAACCCCGACGCGACGCAGGCGTTATTGCCATATACCGAGTCCTGGGAGGTGGGCATGGCGAGGAAGCGCATTGGTATTCTCACGGGCGGCGGTGACGTCCCCGGCCTCAACGCGGTGATCAAGAGCGTGACATATCGCGGCAGCGAGGACGACATCGAGGTTGTCGGTCTCCGCCGCGGCTGGGAGGCCCTCACCCACCTGAACCTCGACGACCCGGCGAGCAAGTCCCACTACATCATCCCGCTGAACCGCGAAAATACGCGCGTCATCGACCGGCGCGGCGGCACCGTGTTGCACTCGAGCCGCACCAACCCATCCAAGATGAAAAAGCTACCCGATCATCTCGCGGGCCAGGACCTGCCATTCTTGGCAAGTAGCAAGGACAGTACCGCAACCGGGACATGGGACCTCACCAAGCAGGTGCTGACGAACCTCTTGGGGCTTGGTATCGAGCACCTGATCGCGATCGGCGGCGATGATACGCTGAGCTACGCGGACAAGCTGAACGGACTCGGCGTCAAGATCATCGCCATTCCGAAGACGATGGACAACGACGTCCGCAACACCGAGTATTGCATCGGATTTTCCACTGCGATCACCCGCGCCAGCGATGCCATCCAGCGACAACGCACCACGGTCGGGTCGCACGAACGGATCGGCATTTTCCGGATCTTCGGCCGCGATGCCGGATTTACCGCGCTCTACACCGCGTACGCGACCTCGATCCGATGCGCCATACCCGAATTCAAGGTCAATCTCGATAAGCTGATCCAGTTGCTGATTGAGGACAAGCGCGGCAACCCGAGCAATTATGCGCTGATCGTCCTCAGCGAGGGTGCCGAGTGGGAAGGTTACAAGGTGCAGGAATACGGCGAGCCTGACGCCTATGGTCACCGCAAGAAGGCCAGCGTGGCCGAAGCGCTTGCCGACGAGATCAAGCGTCGGGCGGGCGAGGAGACCATCGTTTCCGACCTCACCTACGATCTACGATCGGGTGACCCCGACTTCATCGACAAGCTTGTCGCTCTGACGTTCGGCAACATGGCCTACGATGCCATCCTGGAAGGCAAGTCCGGCCTAATGTCGGCGCTGGTCGATGGCCGCTACGACCTCGTGCCCATCCCCGACGCCAGGCTTGGGCCGCGCAAACTGGACGTCGCCAGCACATACAACACGACGCGCTACCGGCCGAGCTATGGCAACAAGCGGGGATTGCCGATTTTTCTCACCCGCGCTTCATAGCGCGGGAGGTGGTAACCCTGTCGAGCATGACTGACTATTCCGAATGCGCCGTTGGCGCGTATCGACACCCGCCGGCAGAGGAGCCATAATTCTGCGTGGATCCTACCCAGGGAACCTATCGCACCACACAACGTTCTTTTCGCGAATGAGCAGCGCCGTCGCCCCCGGCGTAGCGAGCGCCGAGGCGAAGGCGCTGAGCTGCGGTCGGAGGGATGCTCATGAGACTCACCATTTCGGTCATCAAGGCTGACATTGGCTCCGTTGGGGGCCATACGAAGCCATCTGCACGCATGATGGTGGCTGTCGAGGGGGAGGTCGCGAAAGCGGTCGACAATGGTCTCCTTATCGACGGTTTCGTCCGCCACACTGGCGACGACATCGCGATCATCATGACGCACACACGGGGCGAGGGGAGCTCCGAGGTCCATCAATTCGCCTGGAAGACGTTTCTTGCGGCCACTGCGGTTGCGAAAACCTCCGGGCTCTACGGCGCCGGCCAGGATCTCCTCGTCGACGCCCCTTCCGGAAACGTTCGCGGCGCCGGCCCGGCCGTCGCCGAGCTCAGCTTCGACCACAGCCTCTCGGGCGCGAGACCCGCGGAGTCCTTCATGGTGTTTGCCGCCGACAAGTGCGGCCCCGGCGCCTACAACCTGCCGCTCTATCTGGCCTTTGCCGATCCCATGTATTGCGCCGGGCTGATGCTGCCCCCGATGATCAAGGGCTTCCGTTTCCATATCATCGACATGGATAACACGGCCGGCGACAGCGTGATCGAACTCGATGCGCCGGCGGACGGTTACCACATTGCCGCGCTGCTTCGCGATAACGAACGTTTCGGCATCGATCGTATCGTCTCGAAAACCTATGGTGAGGTCGCCGTCGCCATTTCGGCGCAGCGCCTTCACTCCATCGCAGGCAAGTACACCGGCA
The DNA here is from genome assembly GCF_040446015.1 of Bradyrhizobium sp. INPA03-11B. Taxonomy (NCBI): domain Bacteria; kingdom Pseudomonadati; phylum Pseudomonadota; class Alphaproteobacteria; order Hyphomicrobiales; family Nitrobacteraceae; genus Bradyrhizobium; species Bradyrhizobium sp. INPA03-11B. The sequence continues at coordinate 8,164 of NZ_JASGSR010000155.1, read as the reverse complement.
AGGATGATCCGGTCGCGATCGTCAGGAACCAGGGAATCTTCGCGGCGCCTGAAGAAATCATCTCGCCATTCGCCAAGGCACACTTCGTTGGCGGCGATGCGCGCGGCTCGCATGTGATGCCGCTGATGCCTGTGCCACTCAACACGCCGGTGACGGGGATGTACTGCCTGCCGATCGTTTCCTGCGTCGGCTTCTCGATCGACAGGGACGGAAAGTTTTCGGAGTCCTATACCGACTTCTTTGACAACCTTGCGTGGGACGAGGTCCGCCAGCGCGCCCAGCGCAAGGCGATCGAGATGCGCAGCCAAGGCTGGTCTGGTGCCGCGATGCTGCCCTATTCCGAGCTGGAATATGGCGGCTTCCGCGACACGGTGTCCGGACTGCTGAAGCGCTTCCGGCTGCGCGAGGAGCGCGCGCCGGAAGCGGCCGAGTAGAGAGCTCCCGCGGACCGCGCGTACCCGGCTATACGGCGGCCGTGTCGTGCTCGCGCGCGAACGCTCCGCCGGGAATCGCGGACAGCAGCGCCTGCGTATAAGGATGCTGCGGCTTGCCGAACACCTCGGCAGTCAACCCTTGCTCGACCACAGCGCCATCCTTCATCACCGCGACGAGATCGCAGATCTGCGCGGCGACGCGCAGATCGTGGGTGATGAAGATGATGGAGAGGCCGAGCTGCTGGCGCAGCCCGGCGAGCAGCTTTAGTACCTGCGCCTGCACCGAGACGTCGAGCGCCGAGACCGGTTCGTCGGCGACCAGCACGTCCGGCTTCAGCGCCAGCGCCCGCGCCAGCCCGATGCGTTGGCGCTGGCCGCCCGAGAATTCGTGCGGGTAGCGGTCGCCGGCGGACGGGTCGAGGCCGACCAGCTCGAACAGCTTTCGCGCTTCCGCAATCGCGGTGGCGCGGTCGGTGCCGTGCACGATCGGTCCCTGCGCCACCAGCTCGGCCGCCTTGCGGCGCGGATTGAGCGAGGCGAAGGGATCCTGGAACACCATCTGGATGTGGCGGGTCTCGCGCCTGATCTCGTCGCGGTTAAGCTTCGCCCAATCCTTGCCGTCGAGCACGATCGAGCCGGTGTCGGGATCGATCAGCCGGACGATGCAGCGCGCCAGCGTCGATTTGCCGGATCCGGACTCGCCGACGATGCCGAGCGTCGCGCCGCGCGGCAGGCGCAGCGAGACGTTCTTGACGGCCTCCGTGATCCGCGCGCCGCGGCCGAGGAAGCCGCCGGTGCGGTAGGTCTTGGAGACGTCGTCGATGGTCAGGATGTCCTTGCCGGAAAGGATGCGCGGCGGCGGCGCGGTCAGCGGCGGGACCGCTGAGATCAGCTGCCTGGTGTAGGCATGCTGCGGATCGTTCAGCACCTTGTCGGCTGTGCCGTGTTCGACGATCGCGCCGTGCTGCATCACCACGACGCGATCGGCGATCTCGGCGACCACGCCGAAATCATGGGTAATGAACAGCACCGCGGTCTTCTTGCGCTGCTGCAAGTCCCGGATCAGCTTCAGGATCTGCGCCTGCGTCGTGACGTCGAGTGCGGTGGTGGGCTCGTCCGCGATCAGGAGCTTGGGGTCGAGCGCGAGGGCCATCGCGATCATGGCGCGCTGGCGCTGGCCGCCGGAGAGCTCGTGCGGATAGGCCTTTGCGGCAGCCCTGGGATCGGGGATGCGGACGTCCTCGAGCAGTGCCAGCACCCGCGCATTGATCTCGGACTTCGACAGGCCGGTGTGGATCGCAAACATCTCGCCGATCTGGTCGCCGATGGTGCGCAGCGGGTTGAGCGCCGTCATCGGCTCCTGGAAGATCATCGCGATGCCGGCGCCGCGCACGTCGCGCATCGCGGCCGGATCGGCGGCGCAGAGGTCGCGGCCGTCGAACATCATCCGGCCCTGTTCGATCGTCACCTCGTTCGGCAGCAGGCGCATGATGGCGTTCGCCATCATCGACTTGCCGGAGCCGGATTCGCCGACGACGCAGAGGATCTCGTTCGACGCGACAGACAACGAGACATCGGACAGCGCATGCGGCCGGTCGGCGCCCTTGGGCAGGCGCACCGTCAAGCCGTCGAGCGAAAGGACCGTTTCGCTCATCGGCTCTTCAGCCTCGGATTGAGCGCATCGTTGAGGCCCTGGCCGACCAGTGACACCGCGAGCACGGTGACGAGGATCGCAATCCCGGGGATCGCCGAGACGTACCATTGCACGCGGAGCACGTCGCGGCCGAGCCCGATCAGGTTGCCCCAGGAGGCGACGTTGGGATCGGACAGCCTCAGGAACGCGAGCGCGCTCTCCAGCAGGATCGCGACCGCCATCACCACGCTGGCGTATACGATGACAGGCGGCAGCGCGTTGGGCAGGATCTCGCCGAGGATCAGCTGGACATCCTTCATGCCGAGGGTCCTGCCGGCCTGCACGAATTCGCGGTTGCGCAGCGACAGGAACTCGGCGCGGGTCAGCCGCGCCGGCGCCGGCCACGACACCACCCCGACCGCGATGGTCACCGTGGTCAGGGTCGAGCCGAACACCGCGACCAAGACCAGCAGCAGCACGAAGTTCGGCAGGGTCTGGAACGCTTCGGTGATCCGCATCAGCACATTGTCGACCCAGCCGCCGTAATAGCCGGCGAAGGCGCCGACCAGGATGCCGATCAGGATCGCGATCACGGTGGCGACGCCGCCGATCAGCAGCGAAATCCGCGCGCCGTAGAAAATCTGCGCGGCGATGTCGCGTCCGGAATTGTCGGTGCCGAGCAGGAAGCGCGGATTGGAGAACGGCCAGATCAGCGGCCGGCCCGCCAGCGCGAGCGGATCGCGCGGATAGAGGAAGCCGGCGCTGACAGCCATGCCGATCACCAGCAGCAGCAGGATCAGGCCGATCACCGCGGCGGGGCTCCGGAAATAGCGTTTCACCGCGTCCATCGTCAGCCCTCCGCCGCGATGCGCGGATCGAGCCGCGCGTAGAGCAGGTCGACGACGAAGTTCACGATAATGACCAGCAGCGCCGACACGAACACGATGCCGAGCAGGGTGTTGAGGTCGCGCTGCACCACCGACTCATAAGCGAGGCGGCCGAGGCCGGGCAGCGAGAACACGCTCTCGACCACGACCGAGCCGCCGAGCATGGTGCCGGCCTGCAATCCGATCAGCGTCACCATCGGCAGCAGCGCGTTGCGCAGCACATGGCGGGTGATGACGTGGGTCTCGTCCAGCCCCTTGGCGCGGGCGGTGCGGACGAAATCGAGGTTGAGCACCTCCAGCATCGAGGCGCGCATGATGCGCAGATAAATCGCAAGGAAGATCAGCCCGAGCGTCAGCGTCGGCAGCACCAGGTGCGCGGCGATATCGAGCACGTGCCAGAACCCGGTCTGCACGGTGCCGATGTCCTCGAAGCCGCCGGGCGGCAGCCATTGCAGATAGACCGAGAACACCACGATCGCCATCAGCCCGAACCAGAACGATGGCGTGGCGTAGAAGATCAGGCCAAGCGTCGAGATCAGCGTGTCCGGCCAGCGATTGACGCCACGCGATGCGATCACGCCGAACACCAGGCCAAAGAAGAACGCGAACGACAGCGATGCGGTCATCAGCAGGATGGTCGGCGGCAGCCGTTCCAGGATCACGGTCGCCACCGGCTTGCCGTAGATCGAGGAGAAGCCGAGATCGAGCCGCACCAGGTGCCAGAGATAGTTGCCGAGCTGCGCCGGAACCGAGAGGTCGAGCCCGTAGAATTTGCGCAGCGCCTCGGCGGTCGCGGCATCGCCGCCGCCCATCTGTGCCATCAGCGCATCGACGGTGTCGCCCGGCGCGAGCTGCAGCAGCAGGAACACGCCGATCAGGATCAGGAACAGGGTCGGAATCGAGGCGGCAAGCCGCCGCCCCGCAAGGCTCAGGATACGCATACGTTATCTATAGCGTTTTCGAACGAAGTGGACACCCGCCTCTCTTACCTCGCTCCGCCTGCGGGGAGAGGCATAGGCCGCCTATGGCGGCCGTCCTCAAGAACGCCGAAGCGAAGCTTCGGCTATGTCGCATGCAGCGGAGCGAAATGCGATCCGGGTGAGGGGGTACAGGTCCAACGATGCAGCAACACGGCGGAGAGAGCCCCTCACCCCAACCCTCTCCCCGCAAGAGCGGGGAGAGGGAGAAGCGGCCGCATCATGCCGAAAGCCAAAGATCATGCCAGCTCGCCGAACCCCAGCGCGGGGTGTTGGAGTGGTTGCGCGCCTTGGCCGTGATCACGGTGACGAAGATCTGCTCGATCGGCATCCAGACCGGCAGCTCGGTGTTCACCTCCTTGACGAAATCGGCATAGAGCGCCTTGCGCTTGACCGGATCGACTTCGGTCGCAGCGTTGTCGATGGTGGCATCGACGGTCTTGTCCTCCCAGCCCCATTGGTTGGTCCAGGGCGCGCCCTTGGGCTGGCCGGAGCGGTACCACACCGTGGTCGAGACCGCCGGGTCGTTGCGATACTGGTGCCAGCCGGTGGCGAGGTCGAAGGCGTGGTCGTCATAGACCTGCTTGAGGAAGCCGCCGCCATCGTTGCGCACGATGTCGACCTGAATGCCGACTTCGCCCAGCGACTGCTGGATGAAGGTCGACCACAGCGAGATGTCCTCGCCCCACGGCGCCGGCAAGAGCCTCAGCGCGAAGCGGTTGCCCCCGGTGGCCTTGAAGCCGGCCTCGTCGAGCAGCGCGATCGCTTTGGCCTTGTCGTAGGGATATTGCGGCGTGTTCGGGCCGGGATAGAAGTCGGTCGAGGTCGACGGGATCGGGCCGGTGCCGAGCTTGGCGAAGTCGCCGAGGAAATTCTCGATGAAGAACGGAACGTTGATCGCATGCGCGATGGCGCGGCGGACGCGGATGTCCGACAGTTCCTTGCGGCGGAAGTTGAACTCGATGGTGTTGGTGCGGGCGTTGCCCTCATTGCCCTTGGTCTGGACGATGAAGCGCTTGTCCTTGCCGAGCCGGGCCATGTCCGAGATGGTCAGCCCCGAGAACGGGCTGTAGTGCAGCTCGCCGGCCTCCATCTGGGCGGCCGCGGCGGCGCGGTCGGTGATCACCTTCCAGACGATGCGGTCGAGATAGGGCGCGTTCGGCCGCCAGTAATCCGGGTTGCGGTCGGCGATGATGTATTGCCCGCGCTCATATTTGACGAACTTGAACGGGCCGGTGCCGACCGGCGCCAGATTGGTCGGGTTCTGCCTGATGTCGCCGCTCTCATAGAGATGTTTTGCCGAGACATAACCGAGATCGGGCAGGGCCCGCAGCAACAGGTTCAGCGGCATCGGCCGCTCGTAGCGGAAGACCGCGGTCAGCGGATCGGGCGTATCGACCGCTGTGAGGAACAGCTGCAGCGTCGATCCGTAGTTGAGGATCTTCTTCCACATGTTCATCGCGGTGAAGGCGACGTCCTCCGAGGTGAACGGCTTGCCGTCGTGCCAGGTGATGCCCTTGCGCAGCTTGAAGGTGACGGTCTTGCCGTCCGGCGTCGCCTCCCAGCTCTCGGCGAGCACGCCGACCGGCTGGCCGTTGGCATCGAGGTCGACCAGATTCTCCTGGATCTTGCCGCCGATGATGTAGACGCCGGTCGAGGCCTGGATGCTCGGGTTGAGCTGGCGCTGCTCGGCGCCGTAATGGACGTTGAACACGCCGCCCTTGCGCGGGGTCTCCTGCGCGAAGGCCCGCATCGGATTGATGACATTGGCTGCAATCGCGGCCGAGGTCAGAAGGGCCGTGCGGCGGTTGATCTCGAGGCGGCTCAAATCCATACGCGGGTCTCCAGCACTTACATAAAGGCTTGCATCGGGCGCCAGCCGATCGGCGTGGCGCCCCTTCGCCGATGTTACCTTGGAAAGGGAACCCAAGTCATTTTCTAATGCCTCGCCCTTTTGGAGGATCGTTTCCGAAACCTGAAGTGGCGCGCCGCAGCGCCTCGCAACCCGAATTGTGCGCGGCGTTGTCGCGCCTCGGCGGCGCGAGATGTGCAAAGTGATTCTCTCAAGGGGGCCGTTTCGGGAGCCCCGAAGCCGCGCAAACCCTGTAATTTTAGGGGTCGGAAGTGCCTTGACTGGAAAAAACACTGGAAAAATCCCTGATTCGGGGGCTGTCCACAGCGATATTGCTGTGGGGAGTGCAGAAAACACTGTTTTTCTCGGCGTTTTCCGCCATATCGTGCCCACTCCAGAATCAATGGAGCAACCATGGCTACCCAACTGTCGAAGTCGCAAGTGATCGAGAAGATCGCGACCACCACCGAACTCTCCAAGCGCGACGTCAAGAACGTTTTGGACTCGCTCGTCGATGTCGGCCACAAGGAGCTGAAGAAGAACGGGGTGTTCCTCGTCCCTGGCTTCGCGAAGTTCGTTGTGGTCAAGAAGCCTGCGACCAAGGCGCGCAAGGGCACCAACCCCTTCACCGGCGAAGAGATGATGTTCAAGGCCAAGCCGGCCCGGAAGATCGTCCGCGCACGGCCGGTCAAGGCCGCCAAGGACGCGGTTTAAGATGAGAGGCCTCCGGTGACGGAGGCCTTTTGCTTTTGGGCCGTTAGCCAGCCGCAGTAGGTTGCCTGCCCGCGAGAGTGTTCGAGCGAAATGGACACCGGCTCGCATGTGGAAACGCGCCGAAGCAAGCATCCGGAGCTCCGGTCCTGGTCAAGCCAGGATCGGAGTTCTAGACTACCGGCGATCGGCCGCCATCGACATTGATGGCGGTGCCGGTGATGTAGGAGCCTTGCTCCGAGGCCAGGAAGCAGGCCAGGTTGGCGAATTCCTCCGCCGTGCCGATGCGGCCGAGCGGCGTGCCCTTGGCCAGGCCCTTGGCGAATTCCTCGAAATCCGTGTTCGGCGCCTGGGCAGCATGCCGCTTGACCCATTGATCGCTCATGATCAGGCCGACCAGCAGCGCATTCACCAGGATGTTGTGCTCGCCGCCCTCATTGGCCATCACCTTGGTCAACGCCATGCCGGCGGCACGCGACACCGAGGTCGGCGCGGAATTGCCGGCCGGCGCCTTGGCGAAGGTGTTGAGCACGTTGATGATGCGGCCCCATTTGCGCTGCTTCATGCCGCCCCAGACCAGCCGGCTGAAGCGGATCGCGGCGAACAGCTTGAGGTCGAGGTCCTCCTGCCAGGCCTCGTCGCTGATGCTCTCGAAGGCCAGCGTGCGCGCCGTGCCGGCGTTGTTGACCAGCACATCGATCCCGCCGAGATCGGCGACGATCCGGTCATGGGCCTTGGCGATGTCGGCGGCCTTCGCGACGTCGCAGACGTAATCCCGCACCACGAGGCCGTCCTTGGCCAGCGCCTCGCGCGCTGCGGTGAGGTCGGCGGCGCCGCGAGCGAGGATCGCGACTTTGGCGCCGGATTCCGCAAACCGCCGCGCCACCGCGATCCCGATGCCCTTGCTGCCGCCGGTGACCACCGCGACGCGGTCTTTCATCGATAGGTTCATTGTTGTTCTCTCCGATGGATCAAGGTCCCGGAGAGACGCTATCAAACCGACAGCGCGACCAACAAGGTCATGCAAAGCAGGTGTGCCGTGACAATCAGTGCGAGATGGAGCGGGCCGGACATCGGAGGTCTCCATGTTGGGTGTGCGTCTGACACGTCGTCAGGTGAGCACGCCGCCTGTCTCCCTCCCCCTGAAAGGGGGAGGGCGGGGTGGGGGCTGCTCTCCGCGAGCGCTGGTATTCGCGGAGAGCCGATCCCCACCCGGTTTGCTGCGCAAACCGACCTCCCCTTTTCAAGGGGAGGTGGAGTACCCCGCCTAGTTCAAGCTCGCGCTTGCCGTGAAGCTACGGTCGACCGCCTTGCCGACGTCGAGCGTCTTGCCGAGGATACCGTAGCGGGTTGCGCGGTCGGAGGCAGCCTGCACCTCCTTCACCACGGCCTCGTCGATCGCGATCGGGCTCGTCTTCTGCGCGGTGTAGGCGGCGAGCAGCACGTCTTCCGGCAGCTTGGTGAGCTCGGCGGTGCTCCTGGCATATTCCGCGAGATGGTCGAGCGACCACAGCCGTGCCTTGTTGAGCCGCTGCACCAGGTCCTGCACCGCGGCGCGTTTGGTCGCGATCGCGTTGTCGGAGGCGACGATGAAGGTGATGGTCGGCGTCAGGCCCTCGCCATCGGCAACGACGCGCGCCTTGTCCTTCAGCGTCGCGTAGGAGATATAG
>NZ_JASGSR010000154.1:0-16803 GCF_040446015.1 Bradyrhizobium sp. INPA03-11B | reverse complement strand
GAGTGCCTTCCGCCAACTTGCCGGCGCCCGGCCCCGATCCGCGCCGCGTGCCGCCGAAGCCGAAGATCGTTGCGCCGCGGCCGCCGGCTGTCCCGCCGGTCGCCGCCGCGCCCGTCATTGCGCCGCCTGCGCCGGTGGTAGGCCAGCCGCAGCTGGCGCCGTTGCCGCCGCCGATCGAGGTCAAGCCGGCGCCCGGCGCGGCCAGGCCGAAGCCGCTGCGACCGCCATTGTCGCTGACGCCACAGGTCGCCAATCCGCCGCCGCGACCGGCGATGCAGAACTAGCACGCGCTTTCAAGCGAAGTAGGCGCCGGTTCGCGTGAAGAAACGCGTCAAACGACGCGCCGGCTCACGATTGGTGCCGGAGAATATTGATCAGCCGGTCGAAGGGATCGCGGACGAAGAAGCGCCGCACGCCCCAGGGCTCGTTTGCCGGTCCGTACTCGATCGCGATGCCGGCTGCCTTCATCCGGTGCAGCGCTTCATCGAGGTCGTCGACCTCGATCGAGAGATCAGGCACCGGCGTGCCGGAGCCACCTTCGGAAGCGAAGCTGATTTGAACCTGCATTGTTTCGGATGAGCCGTAAGTCGCAACCCAACCGAAATCCATCAGCGGCTCCAGGCCAAGGATGTCCCGATAGAACGACTGCGCTGCCGCGATGTCAGATGCGGCAACGTTCGCGACAATGCGATTGACCTTCATGCTGAAGTCCGCGCCGCGGAACGACCGTCTGTTGCATCGACGGTCGGTGAGGGCCGTCAGGCCTGCTGGCGCGTGTCGACCTGCTGCGGCCTGACATCCGTCGGCACCGCCGGAGTGGCGCGCGAGCGGAAATAGTCGAGCACGAAAAGCCGGATCGCGGAGGACAGATTGCCCTGCTGACGGTTGCTGTCGATCTCGCCGACCAATTCCGACAGCGTCATGTTCCGCAGACCGGAAATCTCCTTCATGCCGTTCCAGAAGGCTTCCTCGAGGCTGACGCTGGTCTTGTGACCGGCAACGACGATCGAACGCTTGACGACGGGAGACTTCATGATGCGTCTCCGCTGTCGATACGCTTCGGATCCAGGAGGTGCTGATCGAGCGCACGCGCGCTGCGCTCGCCGAGAAATTCGTCACGCGCTCGTTCAGATTTGGTGCGACCGAATAGCGCACGATTGGCTTCGGCCTGCTTCGCTGCTTGTTCGCGCTCACCGCGCTTCTTGAATCGTTTCAAGTTGACCACGTCGCCCATGCTCGTCGTCCTCATCGTCCCCAAAGCGGAATTGGTGATGCATCGTGACGAAAGCAAGAGCGATCGCGCTGCGCGCCCGGCTCGATACCCATCCCGAATCCCCGTTTGATGCTTGTGATAGCATCAAAGAATCCGTTTCGCTCTGCGAAAACTAGACGTCTGTACCATGCGCCAGCGCAGAGCTGATAGGCAAACAGCCTTAGTCTTTAGGCGTTATGATCCATAATTATATCACTCGCGCTGACCGTAATTATCCGGACATTGCGCGTCGTCCGCTCAGCCGGGGTGTGTCATTTTGTCCGGCTGCACGAGGCGATCAAATTCATCCGCGGACACGAATCCGAGCCGCAAAGCCTCTTCCTTCAACGTCGTTCCGTGCGCATGCGCGGACTTCGCGACCTTCGCTGCGTTGTCGTAGCCGATCTTCGGCGCGAGCGCCGTCACCAGCATCAGCGAGCGCTGCATCAGCTCGTTGATGCGCTTTTCGTCGGCGCGTATGCCGACAACGCAATGCTCAGTAAATGAGCGGACAACGTCAGACAGCAACTGAATGGAATTTATCATACAATATGCCAACACGGGCTTGTACACGTTCAGCTCGAAATGGCCCTGGCTGCCGGCGACGGTGATCGTGGTCTGATTGCCGAACACCTGGCAGCAGACCATGGTCATGGCTTCGCACTGGGTCGGATTGACCTTGCCCGGCATGATCGACGAGCCCGGCTCGTTCTCCGGCAGGATCAACTCGCCGAGGCCCGAGCGCGGGCCCGAGCCGAGGAAGCGGATGTCGTTGGCGATCTTGAACAGGCCGGTCGCCACCGAATTGATCGCGCCATGCACCAGCACATAGGCGTCGTTGGAAGCGAGCGCCTCGAACTTGTTTGCGGCGCTGGTGAACGGCAGCTTGGTAATCGCGGCGACATGCTTGGCGAAGGCGCTCGCGAATTCCGGCTTCGAGTTGAGGCCGGTGCCAACAGCGGTGCCGCCCTGCGCGAGCGGAAACAGCTCCTTCACGGCGGTGTGCAGCCGCGCGATGCCGCTCTCGACCTGCGCAGCGTAACCGGAGAATTCCTGGCCGAGCGTCAGCGGTGTCGCGTCCTGGGTGTGCGTGCGTCCGATCTTCACGATCTTGGCGAACGCCTCCTGCTTCTGCTGCAACGCTTGATGCAACTCGGTGAGGGCAGGGATCAGGTCGGCGATGATGCGGTCCGCTGCAGCGATATGCATCGCGGTCGGAAACGAGTCGTTCGACGACTGGCTCATGTTGACGTGATCATTCGGATGGATCGGCTGCTTGGCGCCGAGCTCGCCACCAAGCATCTGGTTGGCGCGGTTGGCGATCACCTCGTTCACGTTCATGTTGGTCTGCGTGCCCGAGCCGGTCTGAAACACGACCAGCGGAAAATGATCGTCGAGCTTGCCGTCGATCACTTCCCTGGCGGCGCTGATGATGGCGTCGGCGCGGCGGGTATCGAGCTGGCCGAGTTCGCGATTGGTCTCGGCCGCCGCGAGCTTGACGATGGCGAGTGCATGAATGATCGCGATCGGCATCCGGTCGTGGCCAATCTTGAAATTCTGCCGCGAGCGCTCGGTCTGCGCGCCCCAGTAGCGATCGGCGGCGACGTCGATCGGACCGAAGCTGTCGGTCTCGCTGCGGGTAGCGGCGTTGGATGGTGTCGTCGATTGAGCCATGAATGCTCTCCGTTGCGTCGTCAGCACGTGATCCGGCATGACGCCGGGCTCTCCGCCGCAGCAACGCCAAAGCGGCCGCGCGAAGACACGTTCATGCAGAAGATAGTCCGGGATGACGATCTGTCATCCCGCTCCTGCACGCATCCTACAAGGTCGAGGATCGATCTGCGTTTAGATTATTTCTTGCGGAAGCGGTCCAGCCGCACGACCTCGGCGCCTTCGCTGGGCTTCGCTGGCTCCTGCTCGGTCTCGGCCGTCTCGGTCTCGACCGCCGCCCGGGCAGCCGGTGCGGGGAGGGGAGCGGCCGGTGCCGTCGCGGGAGGAGCTTCCTCGGTTAGCGCGTCCGAGACGTCGAACCGCAGGTCGAACGGTGCCGACGGATCGAGGAAACGTGTCACCGCGGCGAACGGCACGTTGAGCCGCTCGGGAATCCCGCCGAACGACAGGCCGACCTCGAAGCGGTCCTCGGTCACCACCAGATCCCAGAACTGGTGTTGCAGGATGATGGTCATCTCCTCCGGATACTGCGCGAGCAGCCGCGGCGACAGCTTCACGCCGTCGCCGTGCGAGAGGAACGTGATGTAGAAATGATGCTCACCCGGCAGGCCATGTTCGGCCGCGTCCGACAGGACCCGGCGCAGCACCCCGCGCAGCGCATCGCGCGCCAGCACGTCATATCGGATGTGATCGGTCGCCATGGTGATCCTGTCGCTTCGAAAATAGCCGGTGAGGCTCGCCGGATGATCCGACTCGCCCGCTTTGGCCCCATGCTACCTCGCCGGGAGCCGGAAATCAGCAGGGCTGGCAGCTGAAATAGGGGGCGGACGTCCGATCGGAAATAAAGTGGAGGCTTCTGTTGCCAGGTGCCTCCGAACCCCGCCTAACGGAGCTTAACCCGTTAGGACTTTAAGATGGTCTTTCAAACTGCGTTACGCAGCCTGAGCAACCGGAGCAAAGTTGTCGTTGGCAACTATTGCATTAGCCCGATAACGGCGGAACCATACCGAGAAAAAACACGCCCTTTACGCCCTCGTCGATCCTATTTCGCCCCCGCCAAAAGCCACCGAAGGGGGCTTAGATGGGTTTTGGTGGAGGCGCCGGGTACCGCCCCCGGGTCCGAATGGTTTATTGCGACGGTCATTTATTTCCATAGCCGGCGAACCGGCACCCCCAATATAGCGGCAAAGCGATAGAAAAACAGAGCCGATTCAGACCCTTTCCGCTGTGAAAACACGCCGATTTGGGTTGGCCGGCATCCTGACGCCGTTCTAGATTTTGCCCATGCCCCCGGAATCCCCGCCGGTTGCCGCCCCGGCGCCGGATGCCTCCGCACCGCCTCCAGCCCTGCAGCCCGGCCTGCTCGAGCTGTTCTTGGCCTTTGCCAAGATGTCGCTGGCCGGTTTTGGCGGGGTCCTGGTCTGGGCCCGGCGGGGGATCGTCGAACAGCACCGCTGGATGACGGCGGAGGAGTTCAACGAGACCTTCGCGCTGTGCCATTTCCTGCCAGGTCCGAACATCGTCAACCTGTCAGTCGTTTTCGGCTCGCGCTTCCGCGGCATCGCGGGCGGGCTGGCGGCCTTCGCCGGGCTGGTCGGGCCGCCGATGGTGATCGCGACCATCCTTGCCGCGCTCTACGCCCGCTACGGCGATATCGATATCCTGCGCCGGACCCTCGCCGGCGTCGCCTGTGCCGCCGTCGGGCTGTTGTTCGCCGTCGTCCTCAAGATGATGATGCCGCTCCTGAAGCGGCGTGATGTCACAGGCCTTGTCATTCTGGCCGCGGTATTCGTCGCGATCGGACTGATCCGATGGCCGCTGCAGATCGTGCTGCTGGTGGCGATCCCGCTCAGCCTCGCGATCACGATCCTGACCCGCCGCATGGTGAAGGCATGAACTCGGAGTCCAACCCGATCGCGGCGCTGCTCTGGACCTTCGGCCTGATGTCGCTGTTTGCGGTCGGCGGCGCCAATTCGGCGATCCCCGAAATGCACCGCGCTGCCGTCGACGTGCATCACTGGCTGAGCGACAAGCAGTTCGCCGACGTATTTGCGATCTCGCAGCTCTCGCCGGGACCGAACGTGCTGATCGTGACGCTGATAGGCTATTCTGTCGCAGGCGTTGCCGGAGCATTAGCTGCGACGGTTGCGATGTGCGGACCGACCGCGCTGCTTGCCTATTATGTGAGCCGTTTCCTCGATCGTTCGCGCGATGCGCGCTGGCCGGCGATCATCCAGGCGGCATTGGTTCCGCTGTCGATCGGCCTGATGGCTGCCTCGGGCCTGATCGTGGCACAGACATCAGACCAAAGTTGGATCGCGGTTCTGATCACCATTGTCGCAGCCGCGCTTGCCTTTGCGACGCGGATCAATCCTTTGTGGATGTTGCTTGCCGGAGGTCTCTTGGGTTTTGCTGGCGTTGTCTGACGAAAATCGCTAGCAAGGCGTTTGGTCAACGCACCGCAAGCCAAGCCATTCAATCAATACGGGCGGGACAGCCCTGACGGGGGGAAGCGAAGTCATGAGCGATACGCCGAGCGAGGCGCCGGTCAAATCGATCTTGCCGAAATGGGTACGCGGCCCGCAGGACTTTGTCGGCGGGCTCGCCATGATGGCAGTTGCGCTGTTTGCGTTGTGGGCCTCCAGCGATTTGCAGGGCATGCACGGATTTTCGTTCGGCGCCGGAACCGCGCCGCGGATGTTCGCCGTGCTGCTGCTGTTGCTCGGCGGCGCCGTCGCGCTGATGGGAATTCTGCGGGACGGCCCGCACATCGCCGCGTATTCCTGGCGCGGCCCGCTGTTCGTGTCGGCGGCAATCGTGTTCTTCGCATTGGCGATCCGCCCGCTCGGGCTCGTCGTTTCCGCCTTTGCCGCCTTCCTGATCGCGGCGATGGGCTCGCATGAGACGAAATGGATCGAAGCCATCATCGTCGGCGCCTGCCTGACCGTCGGTTGCGCGCTGCTTTTCCCCTATGTGCTGGGACTTCCGATGCCGATGTTCCCGCATTTCCTGATCCAGTGAGGGCGTGATGGAACTGTTTGCCAATCTCGCCCACGGCTTCGTGGTTGCGTTCTCGCCGATCAACCTTCTGATGTGCCTGATCGGTGCGCTGGTCGGCACGCTGGTCGGCGTCTTGCCGGGCATCGGCACCATCGCCACCGTCGCCATGCTGCTGCCGATCACCTTCGGCCTGCCGCCGGTCGGTGCGCTGATCATGCTCGCCGGCATCTATTACGGCGCGCAATATGGCGGGTCGACCACCTCGATCCTGGTCAATATTCCGGGCGAGGCAACCTCGGTGGTCACCGCGCTCGACGGCCACCAGATGGCCAAGCAGGGCCGTGCCGGTCCGGCGCTCGCGATCGCCGCGATCGGCTCGTTCTTCGCCGGCTGCGTCGCGACCGTGCTGATCGCCGTGCTCGGCGCGCCGCTGACCAAGCTCGCACTGGCGTTTGGCCCGGCCGAATATTTCTCGCTGATGGTGCTTGGCCTGATCTTCGCGGTGGTGCTCGCCAAGGGCTCGGTGCTGAAGGCGATCGCGATGATCGTGTTCGGCCTGTTGCTGTCGATGGTCGGCTCCGACATCGAGACCGGCGCCTCGCGCATGGCCTTCAACATCCCCGAGCTTGCCGACGGCCTCGGCTTTGCCACCGTGGCGATGGGCGTGTTCGGCTTCGCCGAGATCATCCGCAACCTCGACCATGGCGCGGAGATGGACCGCAATTTGGTGCAGCAGAAGATCACCGGCCTGATGCCGACCAGGAAGGACCTCGTGGACTCCACGCCGGCGATCCTGCGCGGCACCGTGCTCGGCTCGATCCTCGGCATCCTGCCGGGCGGCGGCGCGGTGATCGCGTCGTTCGCGGCCTATACGCTGGAGAAGAAGCTGGCGAAGGATCCGTCGCGGTTCGGCCGCGGCGCGATCGAGGGCGTAGCGTCGCCGGAAAGCGCCAACAACGCCGCGGCGCAGACCTCGTTCATCCCGTTGCTCACGCTCGGAATCCCGCCGAATGCAGTGATGGCGCTGATGGTCGGCGCGATGACCATTCATGGCATCGTGCCGGGTCCGCAGGTGATGCAGAAGCAGCCCGATTTGGTCTGGGGCATGATCGCCTCGATGTGGATCGGCAATCTGATGCTGATCATCATCAACCTGCCGCTGGTCGGCATCTGGGTCCGTCTGCTGCGCGTGCCGTACCGGCTGATGTTCCCCTCGATCGTGGTGTTCTGCGCGATCGGCATTTACTCGGTGAACAACGCGCCGGTCGATGTCGTGCTCGCAGGCGCGTTCGGCCTGGTCGGCTATTGGCTGATCAAGCACGATTTCGAGCCGGCGCCGTTGCTGCTCGGCATGGTGCTGGGCCCGCTGATGGAAGAGAACCTGCGTCGCGCACTGCTGATCTCGCGCGGCGACTGGAGCGTATTCCTGTCGCGGCCGCTGTCGGCGGTGCTGCTGGCGATCGCGGCAGGTCTGCTGGTGCT
The DNA here is from genome assembly GCF_040446015.1 of Bradyrhizobium sp. INPA03-11B. Taxonomy (NCBI): domain Bacteria; kingdom Pseudomonadati; phylum Pseudomonadota; class Alphaproteobacteria; order Hyphomicrobiales; family Nitrobacteraceae; genus Bradyrhizobium; species Bradyrhizobium sp. INPA03-11B. The sequence continues at coordinate 9,398 of NZ_JASGSR010000154.1, read as the reverse complement.
TGCCGTGCTGCCGACCTTGCGGGCGAAGCGCGACGAAGTGTTCGTCGAGTCGGAGGGCTGAGTCCTCTGCAATCCCTGCGTCGGCGCGCCGCAGGCGGAAGTCGAATCGACTCGCGATGTCGTCTCATGAAATGAAAATGCCGGCCGATTTGGCCGGCATTTTTATTGGTCAAACGTTCCCGGGAGGAATTGAGATGATGTCCATTCGCTCGCTTGCGGGCGCATGCCTTTCGGCATTTGCAGCGCTCGGCGCATTCGCCCTGCCGGCGTCGGCGCAGACCTATCCCACCCGCACCATCACCATGATCGTGCCGTTCGCAGCTGGCGGTCCGACCGACGTCATCTCGCGCATCGTCACCGCGCACATGGCGCAGACGCTCGGACAGAGCATCGTCATCGAGAACGTGGTCGGCGCCGGCGGCACCACGGCGACGACGCGTGCCGCGCGCGCCGCCAATGACGGCTACACGCTGATCACCGGCCACATGGGCACACACGCCGCGTCCGTGCCGCTCTATCCGAAACTTGCCTACCATCCGGAGAAGGATTTCGAGCCCGTCGCGTTGCTCGCGGGCACGCCGATCCTGATCCTCGCCCGCAAGGATTTTCCGCCGAAGGATCTGAAGGAATTCGTCGCCTACGTGAAGGCCAACGCCGAGAAGGTCAACGCCGCGCATGCCGGCATCGGTTCGGTCTCGCACGCCTCCTGCGAGCTGTTGAACTCGATCCTCGACGTCAAGCCGGTCGGTGTGCCCTTCAACGGCACCGGCCCCGCCATGAATGCGCTGGTCGCCGGCCAGGTCGATTACATGTGCGACCAGATCGTCAATGCGGTGCCGCAGATCAAGGCCGGCACCATCAAGGCCTATGCGGTCGCAACCCCCGAGCGCAACCCGTCGCTGCCCGAGGTGCCGACGACGACCGAAGCCGGCCTGCCGGCGTTCCAGGCCCAGGCCTGGAATGCGGTGTTCGCGCCGAAGGGAACCTCGCCCGCGATCATCGCGACGCTGAACGCGGCGGCGATCAAGGCGCTCGACGACGACAACGTCCGCAAGCGCCTGCTCGAGCTCGGCAGCGTGATCCCGGCGCCCGCCAACCGCACGCCGGAGGCGCTGGCGACCCTCGTGAAGAACGAGATCGCGAAATGGACCCCGGTGCTCAAACCGGCAAGTTAATCCAGCGCGATCAAGCGGATAGGCCAAGAGCTGCAAAGGGCGGAACGCGAGTTCCGCCCCTTGTCGTTTGCCGGGGGAGTGTTCATTTTTCAGGGTATAATCGGTGCGTTCAGCCGAATCGGCGTGTCGACCGGCGGCCCTGGCCGCTACATTCGCCGTTCTCTCGAAGCTCCGAAAAGATCGCCAAGAACCAGTCATGAACCAGTATCACGACCTGCTCGAACGCATCCTCGCCGACGGCGCCGAGAAGCACGACCGCACCGGCACCGGCACGCTGTCGATCTTCGGCCACCAGATGCGCTTCAACCTCTCGGCAGGCTTCCCGATGCTGACCACCAAGCGGCTGCCGCTGAAGGCGATCGTGCACGAGCTGCTCTGGTTCCTGGCCGGTGACACCAACATCAAATATCTCAACGACAACGGCGTCACGATCTGGGACGAATGGGCCGATGCCAATGGCGATCTCGGCCCGGTCTACGGCTCGCAGTGGCGGTCCTGGCCCGCGCCCGACGGCCGCAGCATCGACCAGATTTCGAACGTGGTCGAAATGATCAAGCGCAATCCAGACTCGCGGCGGCTGATCGTCAGCGCCTGGAATCCGGCCGAAGTCGACAAGATGGCGCTGCCGCCGTGCCACTGCCTGTTCCAGTTCTACGTCGCGAACGGCAAATTGTCCTGCCAGCTCTATCAGCGCTCCGGCGACGTCTTCCTCGGCGTGCCCTTCAACATCGCCTCCTACGCGCTTTTGACCATGATGGTCGCGCAGGTGACCGGGCTGAAGCCCGGCGATTTCGTCCACTCGCTCGGCGACGCACATCTCTATTCGAACCATCTCGAGCAGGCGCGGCTGCAACTGACGCGGCCGACGCGGCCGTTGCCGACGATGGCGATCAATCCCGACGTGAAGGACATCTTCGCGTTCCGCTACGGGGATTTCAAACTCGAAGGCTACGACCCGCATCCGCATATCAAGGCCGAAGTCGCGGTCTGATGTCGCTGACCATCCGCCGCGCGCGGCCCGATGAGGCCGGACTGGTGTTCTCGCTGGTCCGCGAGCTCGCCGATTACGAAAAGCTGTTGCACGAGGTCCATGCCAGCGAGGCCGACATCGCCGAAGCGCTGTTCGGCGAAAGCCCGCGGCTGTTTTGCGACATCGCCGAATGGAAGGGCGAGCCGGCCGGCTTCGCGGTCTGGTTCGTCAACTTCTCGACCTTCGCCGGCCGTCACGGCATCTACCTCGAAGACCTCTTCGTGCGCCCGGCGCTGCGCGGCAAGGGCATCGGCAAGGCGCTGCTGGTGCATCTGGCGCAGCACTGCCTCGCCAATGGCTGGTCGCGCCTGCAATGGGCGGTGCTCGACTGGAACGCGCCGTCGATCGCATTCTACAAATCGCTCGGCGCCGAGATGATGGACGAATGGACGATTTGCCGCGTCTCCGGCGCGGCGTTGTCGGCACTCGCGGAAGGAACGCGCTGATGGAGATCGTGCTCCTCGTTGCGGTCGCCGAGAACGGCGTGATCGGGAGCGGCAACGCCATTCCGTGGCGGCTGAAATCCGACCAGCAGCGCCTCAAGGCGATGACGCTGAACAAACCCATCGTGATGGGGCGCAAGACGTTTGAGTCCCTGCGCCGGCCGCTGCCGGGGCGCACCAACATCGTGGTGACGCGCGATCCGAACTACCGCGCGCGCGGAGCTATCGTCACGACGTCGCTCGAAAACGCCCGCGCAATTGCGCTTGGTGACGCGCTGCGGCGTTTCGCCACTGAAATTGCAATCATCGGTGGCGCCGAGATCTACGCGCAGTGGATGGGCATCGCCGATCGCCTTGAGATCACCGAGGTCCACGCCCGGCCGGACGGCGATACGCGGTTCGAAAACATCGATGCGAAGGAGTGGGAGGAGGTCGCGCGCGTGCGAAATCCGGCAGGTCCGGACGACAGCGTCGACTTCTCCTATGTGACATATCGTCGGCGCGGCCAACGTTAACCAATGTTTGCATTGACAATTATGGCCCGGCGCATAGCTCGTCCGCTCAGGAAGCTTGCGTTGTAAGGGCCCTGGCGGTCCCCTATAACCGGGCCGGACATTCGAGCCCGGGCGTCCCGTCCGGACTTGCCGAGGAGACGTTTGATGCCGTGGAAAAATCAAGGCGGGGGGCCATGGGGCTCGGGTCCGAAAGGACCATGGGGCACCGGTCCGCAGTCGGCCGGGCCAAGGCCGCCGGATCTTGAGGATCTGCTGCGGCGCGGCCAGGACCGGCTGCAGCAGTGGCTGCCCGGCGGGCATTTCAGCGGCATGGGCATCGCGCTGGTGCTGGTCGCCGCGCTGGCGATCTGGTTCGCGACCGGAATCTTCCGCGTCCAGTCCGAAGAGCTCGGCGTCGTTCTGCGCTTCGGCAAGTATGACCGCGACGCGCAGCCGGGCCTGCGCTATCACCTGCCATATCCGATCGAGACGGTGCTGCTGCCGAAGGCGCTGCGCGTGAACACGATCTCGATCGGCATGACCCTGATCGACGATCCCGCGCGGCGCGGCCGCTCGATGCGCGACGTGCCGGAAGAGAGCCTGATGCTCACCGGCGACGAGAACATCGTCGACGTCGACTTCACCGTGTTGTGGCGCATCAAGCCGGGCGGGGCCGGCGCCTATCTGTTCAACATCCAGAATCCCGAGGGCACCGTGAAGGCGGTTGCCGAAAGCGCGATGCGCGAGGTGATCGGCCGCTCGCAGATCCAGCCGATCCTGACCGGGGCGCGCAACGTCACCGAGCAGAACGTGCAGGAGCTGATGCAGCGGACGCTCGACACTTACAATGCCGGCATTCAGATTACCCAGGTGCAGATGCAGAAGGTCGATCCGCCGGCGCAGGTGATCGACGCATTCCGCGACGTCCAGGCGGCGCGCGCCGACCTCGAGCGCAAGCAGAACGAGGCGCAGACCTACGCCAACAGCATCGTGCCGGGAGCACGCGGCCGTGCCGCGCAGATCCAGCAGGCCGCCGAGGGCTACAAGGAGCAGGCGGTTGCCGAAGCCAAGGGCCAGAGCGCGCGCTTCCTCAAGGTTTATGAAGAGTACAAGAAGGCACCCGACGTGACGCGCGAGCGCATCTATCTGGAGACCATGGAACGCGTGCTCGGCGGCTCCGAGAAGCTCGTTTTCGACGGCCAGGGCCAGAACATCGTGCCCTACCTTCCGCTCGGCGAACTGACGCCGCGGCGTCCGCCGGCGGCAGCGCCGGCCACCACCGGCCAGCAGCAGGGAGCCACCCGATGAGGTCCCCTGTCACCGGCATCCTGTCCCTGATCGTTCTCTTCATCGTTCTCGCCGTCGGCTACAGCTCGGTGTTCACCGTGCAGCAGACCGAGCAGACCATCGTCCTGCGGTTCGGCGAGCCGGTCGACATCGTCACCGAGCCCGGCCTGCACTTCAAGGCGCCGTGGAATTCGGTGATCAATGTCGACAAGCGCATCCTCGATCTGGAGAACCCGTCGCAGGAAGTGATCGCTTCCGACCAGAAGCGGCTCGTGGTCGATGCCTTCGCGCGCTACCGCATCAAGAATGCGCTGCGCTACTACACCAGCGTCGGCTCGATCCAGGCGGCCAATTTGCAGCTGACCACGTTGCTGAACGCGGCATTGCGCCGCGTGCTCGGCGAGGTCAACTTCATCACGGTGGTGCGTGACGATCGCGAAAAGCTGATGTCGCGGATTCGCGAGCAGCTCGACAAGGAGGCCGACGGCTACGGCATCGAGGTCGTCGACGTCCGGATCCGCCGTGCCGACCTGCCGGAGCAGAACAGCCAGGCGGTCTACAACCGGATGAAGACCGAACGCGAGCGCGAGGCGGCCGAGTTCCGCGCGCAGGGCGACCAGAAGGCGCTGGAGATCCGCTCCAAGGCCGATCGCGAAGCGACCGTGATCGTCGCCGAGGCGAACTCCGCCGCGGATCAGACCCGCGGTGCGGGCGACGCCGAGCGCAACCGCCTGTTCGCCGAGGCCTATGGCAAGGACAAGGACTTCTTCGCGTTCTACCGCTCGATGACGGCCTATGAGAACGGCCTCAAGTCCAGCGACACGCGTTTCCTGTTGCGGCCGGACTCGGAATTCTTCAGATACTTCGGCAGTGCCAGCGGCAAGCCGGCTGAGGCGGCGGCTGCGCCGAAACAGTAAATTCACGACACGGCGGCGGCGCGGACAACGCGCCGCTGCCACTTGAAGAACAACAATCATCGAGCGGGAGGTTGCCATCCGATGAGGTCAATAGCGTTCGGCGACTTCCTCATCGGTCTGGGAATCCTGTTCGTGCTCGAAGGCATCCTGTTCGCGGCAAGCCCCGCCTGGATGCGCCGGGCAATGAAGAGCGCCCTGGCCACGCCCGACAACATCCTGCGCATCGTCGGCATCGGTTCGGCGGTCGTGGGGCTTGTCCTGATCTGGGCGGTGCGCCGCTGAGCCTTGCCTGTTCCATCGCGCAGATCGCGCCGGACTGAACACAATCGTGAGCCTTCCCCAGCCGGTTTTTCGCCGAAATGCCCGGGTGAGATGCTTGCGCCAAATGGCCGTTCGGGCGCACTCTCTGACCACGGGCGCACACCTGCGACCACGGGCGCACACTGCGACCAAGCTAATTTGAACCCGTTTGCCTGGAGAAATTCCGACATGATCGCTGCCAGACCAGCCCTGAGCCGTCGCCTCCGCATGATGGGGGCCGCGATCTCGATCGGTGCTGCGAGCATGCTGAGCTCCGTGCCGGCGTTCGCGCGCGGTCCCGAGGGCATCGCCGACATCGCCGAGAAGGTGATCGACGCCGTCGTCAATATCTCGACCTCGCAGACGATCGAGGCCAAGGACCGGACGATGCCGCAGCTGCCGCCGGGCTCGCCATTCGAGGAATTCTTCGACGACTTCTTCAAGAACCGCCGCGGGCCGGGCGGCAAGGGTGGTGAGAAGGGCGGCGAGTTCCAACCGCGCAAGACCAACTCGCTTGGCTCCGGCTTCATCGTCGACACCGCGGGTATCGTCGTCACCAACAACCACGTCATCGCCGACGCCGATGAGATCAACGTCATCCTCAACGACGGCACCAAGATCAAGGCCGAGGTAGTTGGCGTCGACAAGAAGACCGATCTCGCGGTCCTGAAGTTCAAGCCGCCGAAGCCGCTCACCGCGGTCAAGTTCGGCGACAGCGACAAGATCCGGCTCGGCGACTGGGTGGTCGCGATCGGCAACCCGTTCAGCCTCGGCGGCACGGTGACTGCAGGCATCGTCTCGGCCAAGAACCGCGACATCAGCCAGGGCCCGTATGACAGCTACATCCAGACCGACGCCGCCATCAATCGCGGCAATTCGGGCGGTCCGCTGTTCAACCTCGAAGGCGAGGTGATCGGCGTCAACACGCTGATCATTTCCCCGACCGGCGGCTCGATCGGCCTTGGTTTCGCGGTGCCGTCGAAGACGGTGGCCGGCGTCGTCGACCAGTTGCAGAAGTTCGGTGAGCTGCGCCGCGGCTGGCTCGGCGTGCGTATCCAGCAGGTCACCGACGAGATCGCCGACAGCCTCAACATCAAGCCGGCGCGCGGCGCGCTGGTTGCCGGTGTCGACGACAAGGGCCCGGCCAAGCCGGCCGGCATCGAGCCCGGCGACGTCGTCGTCAAGTTCGACGGCAAGGACGTCAAGGACCCGAAGGATCTGTCGCGCGTCGTCGCCGATACCGCGGTCGGCAAGGAAGTCGATGTCGTGATCATCCGCAAGGGCAATGAGGAGACCCGCAAGGTCACGCTCGGCCGGCTCGAGGACACCGAGAAGGTTCAGCAGGCCAACGCCAAGCCGAAGGATGACACCGCCGAGAAGCCGGTGACCCAGAAGGCGCTCGGTCTTGACCTCGCGGCGCTGAGCAAGGATCTGCGCACCAAGTACAAGATCAAGGACAGCGTGAAGGGCGTCGTCGTCACCGGCGTCGACAACGCCTCCGATGCCGCCGAGAAGCGTCTGTCGGCCGGCGACGTCATCGTCGAGGTGGCGCAGGAGGCGGTGTCCAGCGCCGCCGACATCAAGAAGCGCGTCGACCAGCTCAAGAAGGACGGCAAGAAGTCCGTGCTGCTGCTGGTCTCCAATGGCGACGGCGAACTGCGGTTTGTGGCGCTCGGCGTGCAGTGACGTGCAGTGAAGTGTCGTCCCGGCGAAAGCCGGGACCCATACGCCGCGGCCGTTCTTGTTGAGGAAGTGGTCGACGGCTTTTTGTAAGCAACCGGCATCGGTGGTTATGGGTCCCGGCCCCCGTGCGCAATTGCGCACTAGGCCGGGATGACGCCCAGGGTCACCCCGCTACGAACTCATCCCGCCGATAGCCCTGCGCATACAGCAGCGCGGTGAGATCGCCGTGATCGATCCGGACCGCGGCTGCGGCGGCGACCGCCGGCTTGGCGTGATAGGCAACGCCGAGGCCGGCGGCCTGGATCATGCCGAGATCGTTGGCGCCGTCGCCCACCACCAGCGTGTCGATGTCGTCGAGATCGAAGGACTCGGTCAGCTCGACCAGGGTGGCGAGTTTGGTAGCGCGGCCGAGGATCGGCTCGACCACTTCGCCGGTCAGCTCGCCGTTCTCGACCTGCAACCGGTTGGCGCGGTTTTCCTGGAAGCCGACCTTCTCCGCGACCACCTTGGTGAACAGGGTGAAGCCGCCCGAGATCAGGCAGGTATAGGCGCCCTGCGCACGCATGGTCATGACCAGCTCGCGGCCGCCCGGGGTCAACGTGATGCGCTTGTCCAGCACCTCGTCGACGACGCTGACCGGCAGGCCCTTGAGCAGCGCCACGCGCTCGCGCAGCGCTGATTCGAACTCGATCTCGCCGCGCATCGCGCGCTCGGTGATGGCTGCGACATGAGCCTTCAGCCCGGCGAAGTCGGCGAGTTCGTCGATGCACTCCTGGCCGATCATGGTCGAATCCATGTCGGCCAGAAAAAGCTTCTTGCGCCGGCCGATCCGAGGCTGCACGACAATGTCGATCGGCAGGTCGCCGCGGGCCTGGCGCAGGCGCTCTTCGATCGCCTTGATGTCGTCCCTGCTGGCGTCCTGGCGTTCAAAGGGAATGTCGACGGCGATCTCGTTGAACAGCCACTGCGCCGAGCCGGGTGAGGGCAGCGCGGCCCGCGCACCGTCGACGATGGTGGAGTCGAGCGCGGGGCTTGCAGGATTGCAGATCAGCGTGGCAACGAGGGACATGCAGGCGCATTCGGGATTGTTGGACAAGGCAGTGCTTATCGCAGGGCCGACCGCCAGCGGCAAGTCGGCCCTGGCGCTTGCGCTCGCGCAGCGGACCGGCGGGGTCGTGATCAACACCGATTCCATGCAGGTCTATCGCGACCTCCGGATCATCACCGCGCGGCCGACGGTGAGCGAGGAGGCACAGGTTCCGCACCGGCTCTACGGCCATGTCGACGCTGGCGTGAATTTCTCCGCCGGCGCCTGGGTGACTGACGCGGCCAAGGTGCTCGGCGAGGCGCGCGCGCAGGGACAGCTGCCGATCTTCATCGGCGGCTCGGGCCTCTATTTCAAGGCGATGACGCGCGGCCTCTCTGCTGTGCCGCCGATCCCCCCTGATGTGCGCGACGCTGTCCGCGCAAGGCTGGAACAGCATGGCGTCGAGGCGCTGCATGCCGAGCTTGCAACGCGCGATCCGGTGTCGGCCGAACGGCTGAAGCCGCGCGACCGCACCCGGATCGCGCGCGCGCTCGAGGTCGTCGAGGCCACAGGCCGCCCACTGCCGGATTGGCATCGCGACGGCCTGCCGCCGCTGCTGCCTCAGGGCGAATTCCACGCGTTGTTTCTCGCGCCGGATCGGGAAAAACTCTATGCGCGGATCGACGCCCGGTTCGGCGCGATGCTCGATGCGGGCGCGTTCGACGAGGTTGCGGTGCTGGCCGCGCGCGGGCTCGATCCGCTGCTGCCGGCCATGAAGGCCCATGGCGTGCCGGCCCTGATGGCGCACCTCAAGGGCGAGATCAGCCGGGAGGAGGCCGCCGAGATCGGCCGCGCCGACACCCGCCATTACGCCAAGCGCCAGTTCACCTGGTTTCGCCACCAGCTTCCGGAATTCGAATGGGTGGCGCCGGAGGCGGCGAAGGGATGGCTGGAGGGCCGGGTCGCGTAGATGGGGTAACGGGCCGGCCGCCCGCTCGCTACGGCGCGATATAGAAGCGCGCTCGCGAGCGGCCTGTTGGTT
>NZ_JASGSR010000153.1:0-16975 GCF_040446015.1 Bradyrhizobium sp. INPA03-11B | reverse complement strand
TCTTCCATCTGGTGCGCGATCTGCGCGCCCGCGGCGTCTCCATCATCTACATCTCGCATGCGCTGGAGGAATCGCTGCAGATCGCCGACCGCATCACCGTGCTGCGCGACGGCAAGCTGGTGATCACGGCGCCCGCCAAGCAACTGACGCGCGACGCGTTGGTGCAGCACATGGTCGGGCGCGAGGTGGCACAGGCGGTCTATGGCGGCAAGGCGAAGACCCATCAGCGCCGCGAGAAGGTGCTGACGGTCGAGAACGTCACCATGGGCATGGCGGTCAAGAACATGTCGTTCTCGGTCTATGCCGGCGAGGTGGTCGGCATCGCCGGCCTGATCGGCTCCGGCCGCACCGAGATCGCCAAGATCATCTACGGCGCGCTGAAGCGCAACCTGGTCAATGGCGGCACCATCCGCTTGCGCGGCAAGCCGATCCGCTACCGCGTGCCGCGGCAGGCGATCAACGACGGCATCGCCTACATCACCGAGGACCGCAAGGCCAACGGCTTCTTCGAGACCATGGTGGTCGACGACAACGTCTATATCGGCGGCCTCGCCACGCGTAAGGGCTGGAGCTTCCTGCTGTCGCGCGCAAAGCGCAGCAAGCTCGCCAACTACTGGGTCGACCGGCTCAAGATCAGCGCGTTGCAGCGCAAGGCGAGGATCATCGAGCTGTCCGGCGGCAACCAGCAGAAGGTGGTGCTGGCCAAGACGCTGGTGCAGGAGCCGTCGATCATCTTCTTCGACGAGCCGACCCGCGGCGTCGATGTCGGCACCATCCCGCACATCCACGGCGAAATCCGCCGCCTCGCCGACGAGGGCAAGGCGGTGGTGGTGATCTCGTCGTATTTGCCGGAGATCCTCGCCGTCTCCGACCGCATCCTGGTCGCCCGCACCGGCCGCATCGTCGCCGAGTTCGACGCGGCGGATGCGACCCAGGACAAGATCCTGTACGCCGCGGTGCATTGAGGGCCGCGACGCGGCCCGCTCTCTCTCCATCGTCATTCCCCGGTGCGCAGTTGCGCACCTGGGGGCTCGCGAAGCGAGAGCCCGGAATCCATTTCGCCGCGGTTGATGCGGCCGGATGGCTTCCGGGCTCAGCCCTTCGGGCTGCCCCGGAATGACAGCCGTCATCCACACTGTCATCGCCCGCGAAGGCGGGCGATCCAGTACGCCGCGGCCCATCGGTTCAATCGCGACTGCCTCTGGAATACTGGATCGCCCGGTCAAGCCGGGCGATGACGGAGTGGATCGGTAGTGTTCCGCAAGCGCGCTCATCCTCCCCTGGAGGGGGAGGATCGGTGCGCATGCAGCGAAGCGGAATGCGGACCGAGGTGGGGTGATCTCTCAACACGGGTACTGGGGATGCGGCGAGACCGTCACCCCACCCCGGATCGTGTCTCGCTTCGCTCAACGCGATCCGACCCTCCCCCTCCAGGGGAGGGTGGTGAACCCGCCCTTGACAATTATTTTAAGTATAAAATATTATCCCCTCATCGGCTCGCTGGACGCCGCTGTGCCGGCCGCCGAAGCCAGAGCATGATCCGGAAAAGTGGCACCCGGTTTTTCGAGACGATCATGCTCAAACCGAAAGGCGAGAACGCCATGCGCATCGTTTGCATTGGAGGCGGGCCGGCCGGGCTCTACTTTGGCATCCTGATGAAGATGCTGGATCCCACGCACGTCATCTCCGTGGTCGAACGCAACCGGCCCTACGACACCTTCGGCTTTGGCGTCGTGTTTTCTGATGCGACCATGGACAACATGCGCAAATGGGATCCGGTCACGGCTGACACGATCGAGCAGGCTTTCAACCACTGGGACGACATCGAGGTCCTGATCAAGGGCCGGCGCATGCGCACCACCGGGCACGGCTTCGTCGGCATCGGCCGCAAGCGGCTGCTCAACATCCTGCAGGCGCGGGCGGAGGAACTCGGCGTCGAGCTGATCTTCGAGCGCGAGGTGAATTCCGACCTCGAATTCCCCGATGCCGATTTGATCGTGGCGTGCGACGGTGTGAATTCGAAGGTTCGCGTCAAATATGCCGAGACCTTCCAGCCCGACATGCTGATGCGGCCGAACCGCTATATCTGGCTCGGTACCGTCAGGCCGTTCGATGCCTTCACCTTCGACTTCCGCAAGACCGAGCACGGCTGGTTCCAGGCGCACATCTACAAGTTCGAGGAGGGCGCGGCGACCTTCATCGTCGAGACCACCGAGGAGGCGTATCTTGCCCACGGCCTCGACAAGATGGAGCAGGGCGATTCCATCGCGTTCTGCGAGAACGTGTTCAGCGAGATCCTCGAGGGCCATCATCTGGTCTCCAATGCGCGGCATCTGCGCGGCTCGGCCTGGCTGTCGTTCCCGCGGCTGATCTGCGGCAAGTGGACTGCGTTCAACGGCAACAGCCATGTCGTGCTGATGGGCGATGCCGCCCACACCGCGCATTTCGCGATCGGCTCGGGCACCAAGCTGGCGCTGGAAGACGCGATCGAGCTGACCAACCAGTTCAAGATCCACGGCGCGAGCAAGGACAGCATTCCCGCCGTGCTCAGGGCTTACGAGGAGCTGCGCCGGGTCGACGTGGCGCGGATCCAGAACGCCGCACGCAACGCGATGGAATGGTTCGAGGTGGTCGGCTCGCGCTATGCCGACACGCTGGAGCCGGAGCAGTTCATGTATTCGCTGCTGACCCGTTCACAGCGCATCAGCCACGAAAACTTAAGGCTGCGCGACAAGACCTGGCTCGAGGGCTATGAGCGCTGGTTCGCGGAGCGGAATGGCGTGCCCGCCACCAACGACCGTGTCACGCCGCCGATGCTGACGCCGTTCCACATCCGCGGCCTGTCGCTGCATAACCGGATCATCGTCTCGCCGATGGCGATGTATTCGGCCGAGGAGGGGGTGCCGAACGACTTCCATTTGGTGCATTTCGGATCCCGCGCGCTCGGCGGCGCCGGCCTCTTGTTCACCGAGATGACCTGCGTCTCGCCGGAGGCGCGGATCACGCCCGGCTGCTGCGGCCTCTGGAACGACGCGCAAGGTACGGCCTACAAGCGCATCGTCGACTTCGTGCATCGCAATTCGGAAGCCAAGATCGGCATCCAGCTCGGCCATGCCGGCCGCAAGGGCTCGACCCGCGTGGCCTGGGAGGGCATGGACGAGCCGCTGCCCGATCATAACTGGCCGGTGGTGTCGGCCTCTCCGGTGCCTTATCTGCCGGACGGCCAGGTCCCGGAGCCGATGAGCCGCGCCGAGATGGACGAGGTGCGCGAGCAGTTCGTTGCCGCGGCACGGCGCGCTGCCGCGGCGGGATTTGACATTCTGGAGCTGCATTGCGCCCACGGCTATCTGCTGTCGAGCTTCCTCTCGCCGCTGACCAACCGCCGCGCCGATGAGTACGGCGGATCGATCGAGAACCGCGCGCGTTATCCACTGGAGGTGTTCCGCGCCATCCGTGCGGTGTGGCCGGAGGACAAGCCGATGTCGGTCCGCCTGTCCTGTCACGACTGGGCCGAGGGCGGCAACACGCCCGAGGATGCGCTTGCCTTCGCGAAGCTGTTCAAGCAGGCCGGCGCGGATCTGATCGACTGCTCGTCCGGCCAGGTCTGGGCCGACGACCATCCGGTCTATGGCCGGCTCTACCAGACGCCGTTCGCCGACAAGATCCGCAACGAGGTTGGCATTGCCACCATCGCGGTCGGCGCGATCTCGGAGGCCGATCACGCCAACTCGATCATCGCCGCCGGCCGCGCCGATCTCTGCGCCATCGCGCGGCCGCATCTCGCCGATCCGGCCTGGACGCTGCACGAGGCCGCGAAGATCGGCGTCAAATCTGTCGCCTGGCCGAAACAGTATCTGTCGGGCAAGTCGCAATACGAGGCCAATCTCGAACGCGCGGCCGCGGGAGGGAAGGCATGACACGCTTCTGGCCCAACGCACATGCGCTGGTCACCGGTGCCGGCTCCGGCATAGGGGCCGCGACGGCGATCGCACTCGCAGAGGCCGGCGTGCGCGTCAGCATTGCCGGCCGCCGGATCGACGCGCTGAAGGGGACGGTATCGTCGCTCGGCAAGCACTCGGGCGCCGTCGTTTCGATCGACGTGACCGATGAGGCTGCGGTGACCAAAGGCGTCGCGCAGATCGAGGCCGCAGCGGGTCCGATCGACATCCTCGTCAACAATGCCGGCAAGGCCGGCAGCGCGCCGTTCGACAAGACGAGTGCGGCGCTGTGGGCCGATATGCTGGCGAGCAATCTCTCCAGCGTATTTCTCGTCACGCAGGCCGTGCTGCCTGGGATGGCGCAGCGCGGCCGCGGCCGCGTGATCAATGTCGCCTCGACCGCGGGCCTCACCGGCTACGCCTATGTCTCGGCCTATGTCGCGGCCAAGCACGGCGTCATCGGCCTGACGCGCTCGCTGGCACTGGAATATGCCCGGCGCGGCGTCACCGTGAATGCGGTCTGCCCCGGCTACACCGATACACCGCTGGTGGCCGATGCCGCCGCCAACATCGTCGCCAAGACCGGGCGCAGCGAACAGGAAGCGCGCGCCGCGCTGGCAAAAGTCAATCCGATGCAGCGGCTGGTCACACCGGAGGAGGTCGCCGACGCCATCCTCTGGCTTGCCTCCGAGGGCGCATCGTCAATCAACGGACAAGCCGTCGCGATTGCCGGCGGCGAAGTCTTTACCGGGTGAAGGAAAAATCATGTCCGAGATGAAAGCAAAGCTCCGGCCGTTCAAGGATTATCCCGCAAAACACTTCCGCTGGCAGACTGACGCGAACGGTCGCGTCGCGACCATCACGCTGAACCGGCCGGACAAGAAGAATCCACTGACCTTCGAGTCCTACGAGGAGCTGCGCGACCTCTTCACCAACCTCAAATATGCCTCCGACGTCCGCGCCATCGTGCTGACCGGCGCCGAGGGCAATTTCTGCTCCGGCGGCGACGTGTTCGAGATCATCGAGCCGCTGACGCGGATGGCGATGCCGGACCTGCTCGCCTTCACCCGGATGACCGGCGAGGTGGTGCGCGCGATGCGCAAATGCCCGCAGATCATCGTCGCCGCGATCGACGGCATCTGCGCCGGGGCCGGCGCGATGCTGGCGCTGGCGTCCGACCTGCGGCTGGCGACGCCGCAAGCCAAGACAGCATTCCTGTTCACCCGCGTCGGCCTTGCCGGCGCCGACATGGGCGCGTGCGGATTGTTGCCGCGCGTGATCGGGCAGGGCCACGCGGCCGATCTGCTCTACACCGGTCGCGCGATGAGCGCCGACGAGGGTTTTGCGTGGGGTTTCCACAACCGCCTGGTGCCGCCGGCGGAGCTCGCGGCTGCCGCGCAAGACATGGCGCGCTCGCTGGCAGATGGGCCATGGTTCGCGCATGGCGTGACCAAAACCATGTTCAACCAGGAATGGGCGATGGGCGTCGACGAGATGATCGAGTCGGAAGCGCAGGCGCAGGCGATCTGCATGGTCACCGGCGATTTCCGCCGCGCCTTCGAGGCCTTCGCCGCCAAGCAGAAACCCGCCTTCGAGGGCAATTGAGATGATCGAGATCCTGCAACCGGAAGGGTGGGCGAAGCCGATCGGCTACGCCAACGGCATGGCCGCACGCGGCAAGCAGATATTCATCGCCGGCCAGATCGGCTGGAACGGGCAATGCGTGTTCGAGACCGACGATCTCGTCGCGCAGATCGGCCAGACCCTGCGCAACATCGTCGCGGTCGCAGCCGCCGGCGGGGCTGGGCCCGAGCACATCGTCTCGATGACCTGGTACCTGCTCGACCGCAAGGAATATTCCGCGCGGCTGAAGGAGATCGGGACCGTCTATCGCGACGTGATCGGCCGCCGCTTTCCGGCGATGACCGCGATCCAGGTTGCCGGCCTGATCGAGGACCGCGCCAAGGTGGAAATCCAGGCGTTTGCGGTGGTGCCGGATTAACGGAGGCGCAATACCGTTGGTCCCGTCATCCTGAGGTGCGAGCGGAGCGAGCCTCGACGGATGAACGGCCCGGCCGGTGGCCGTCGACCCTTCGAGACGCGCGCAAGAGCGCGCTCCTCAGGGTGACGGAATGAGAGGGGAATACGCTGAGCCAATGTTAAGCCTAAGCAAAAACAGCTTCGGCAGGCCCAACTCCCGAGCCACAAACCCGCTTGCGGCGAGACAAGCGGGCGTGCGACCCTAGGCCAAAGCGTAAACGCGTCCTGTTGTGAGTGGAGTAAGGACGATGAAGGCGATTATCGTCGGAGGCGGAATCGGAGGCCTCACCACTGCGCTGATGCTGCGCTCGCGCGGCATCAGTTGCGAGCTGTACGAGCAGTCGGAGACCATCCGCGAGCTCGGCGTCGGCATCAACACATTGCCACATGCGATCCGCGAGCTGGCGGGGCTTGGCCTGCTCGACAAGCTCGACGAGGTCGCGATCCGCACCTATGAGCTGTTCTATCTGACGCGGCATGGCCAGCAAGTCTGGCACGAGAAGCGTGGGCTCGATGCCGGCCACGACGTGCCGCAATTCTCGATCCATCGCGGCCGCCTGCAGAGCGTGATCCATCAGGCGGTGATCGAACGTCTCGGCGCCGATGCGATCCGCACCGGCTGCCGGCTGGGCTCCTTCACGCAGGACGAGGGCGGCGTCTCGGCTTATTTCTTCGATCGCAGTGGCGCCCATGTACATACCGCGCGCGGCGACATCCTGATCGGCGCCGATGGCATCCACTCCAAGGTGCGCGAGACGCTGTTCCCGGGCGAGGGCGGTCCGTGCTGGAACGGACTGATGCTGTGGCGTGGTGCGACCGATTGGCCGGCGTTCCTGACCGGTCGCTCGATGATCATCGCGGGCGGGCTGAACGCCAAGGCCGTGATCTATCCGATCGCGCCGGGTTCGAGCCCGGCAAGCCGGCTCACCAATTGGGCGGTGCTGGTGCGGATCGGGGATGGCACTTCGCCGCCGCCGCGCCGCGAGGGCTGGTCCAATCTCGGCCGACGTGACGAGATGATGCCCTATGTCACGAGCTTCACGATCCCGCAGGTCGACTTCACCGGATTGATCAACGCGACGCCGGAGTTCTGGGAGTATCCGTGCTGCGATCGCGATCCCTTGCCCTATTGGTCGAGCGGCCGCGTCACGCTGCTCGGTGACGCCGCGCATCCGATGTATCCCGTCGGCTCGAACGGCGCGTCACAGGCCATCCTCGATGCGCGCTGCCTCGCCGACATGCTGGCGCGATCGGAGCATCCGCGCCAGGCGCTGGCGGCCTATGAGCGGCAGCGGCTGCCGATGACCGCCGACATCGTCGCCTCCAACCGCCGCGGCGGGCCGGAAGGCGTGATCGACGCCGTCGAGCAGCTCGCGCCGCAGGGCTTTACCGACGTCGACACCATCCTCAATTACGAAGCGCGCGAGGCGATCGTCCGCGGCTATGCCGCCAAGGCCGGCTTTGCCGCGCGCGTGGTGGCGCGGCAGTAGCAGATAGGCCACAGGCCATCTCCGTCGTCATTGCGAGCGAAGCGAAGCAATCCATGGTTCCGCATATGCGGTGACATGGATTGCTTCGTCGCTTCGCTCCTCGCAATGACGGACTGAGCTACGCCGGAGGCGGCGGCAGGAAGTGGATGTTGTGCTCGGCCGCGAGCCGCACCACGTCCTCCGGGTTTTGCTCCTTCATGTTGTGGATCGCCCAGAACAGGTCGTAGAGCCGGCGTGTCGGTGACACCCAGAACAACGTCTTGGCCGTCTGCTGCGACTTGTTGAAGATGCCGTGCGGCTTCCCCATCGGCAGGCGCACCAGATCGCCGGGCGTTGCGGATTCATCGGCACCGTCGAGCATGAAGTCGAGCTTGCCCTCGAGGATATAGAGATACTCGTCCTGGTCGGGATGGATGTGCGGGGGCACGAAGGTGCCGGGCGGGAAGGTGGCGTGCCAGGAGAACGAGTGTTCGCTGCGGCTCTTCGGCACGTAGGTCTGGCCGAGGATGCCCCAGGAAATGCCCTGGATGCCCTCATTGGCGCGGGTGATACCGGCGATCTCGTCTTTCATCGTCATGTTTCCTCCTATGTCTCCATTTGACGCGTTGTCTTCACGCGAGCGAAAGCGCTGAGCGATCTACTTGGCGGCGCAGTCCTTGGCGTAGCGGTCGCCGTAGTTCGAGAACACCTTCTCGACGATCTCGGTCTGGAATTTACCGTCCGGCCGCTTCGCGACCTTGGTGAGGTAGAAATCCTGGATCGGATAGCCGTTGTTGTTGAACTTGAAGTTACCGCGCAGCGAGGTGAAGTCGGCCTTCTTCAGCGCCGCCGCCACCGCGTCCTTGTTGGAGAGATCGCCCTTCACCGCCTTCACCGCGCTGTCGATCAACAGCGCCGCGTCATAGGCCTGCATGGCGTAGGTGCCGGGCACGCCGTTATAGGCCGCCTCATAGGCCGCGACGAATTTCTTGCTCTGGGGGTTGTCGAGGTTCGGCGCCCAGTTGGCACCGCCGAACATGCCGACGGCGGCGTCCTGCTGCGCGGGCAATGTGGATTCGTCGACGGTGAAGGCGGAGAGCACCGGCACGGTGGCGCCGGCCTGCTTGTACTGCTTCACGAGGTTCACGCCCATGCCGCCCGGCATGAAGGTGAACAGTGCGTCCGGCTTCTGCGCGGCGATCTTGGAGAGCTCGGGCTGGAAATCCAGCGTGTTCAGCGGCGTGTAGGATTCCTCTGTTATCTCGCCCTTGTAGTCGAGCTTGAAGCCGGCGACGGAATCGCGGCCGGCTTGATAGTTCGGCACCAGGAGATAGACGCGCTTGTAGCCACGGTCCTGCGCCACCTTGCCGAGGATCTCGTGCACCTGGTCGTTCTGGTACGACGTCACGTAGAAGAACGGGTTGCATTCCTTGCCGGCGTAGCTGGAGGGGCCGGCATTCGGGCTGATCAGGAAGGTCTTGCTGTCGGTGACCGGGCGGTGGATCGCCAGCAGGATGTTGGAGAAGATCGGGCCGACCACGAAATCGACCTTGTCGCGCTCGAGCAGGCCGCGCACCTTGACCACGGCGCCGTCGGGCTTCAGCTCGTCGTCGGCGTTGACGATCTCGACATCGCGGCCGGCCATCTTGCCGCCGAGATCCTTGATCGCGAGCGCAAAGCCGTCGCGGACCTGCTGGCCCAGCGCCGCGGCAGGTCCCGAGGTCGTCACCAGCACGCCGATCTTGATCTTGTCCTGCGCAACCGCCGGGGTCGCCGCGATGCCCAGCAGCGCCGCCAATCCCATGAGTTTTGTCAGTTGCTTCATGTCACTCCCCCAAAGCATTGTCTTGATGCCTTTCCAGCTTGGCCGCAGCTTAGTCTGACGCGCGCGACCGCTGCAAGCGATGTGGCATTGCGTCAGGCTGCCGGTTGCCCAATTCGCAAGCGCTGTCCCGCGCATGCAAGCGCCGCGCCAATTGCTTGAAGTTTAAAGAAATTGCAGGATCGCGTCGGCATTCCCGGCAAGATTCGCAATTGTCCTTGCGGGGCGCCACGAATTGCTTGAAGCTGAAAGCAATCGGTCCGACCGAAACCCGCCGCGGAGGCACGATCGCCGCATGATCCTCGATTCCGAAACCAAAGCCGTCGAACTGCCAGACGATCACGGCACCGAGCTCCGGCTGTGGCTGCGGCTGTTGACCTGCACCACGCTGATCGAAGGCGAGGTTCGCAGCCGGCTGCGCGAGAAATTCGACGTCACGCTGCCGCGCTTCGACCTGATGGCCCAGCTCGACAAGGTGTCCGACGGCATGACCCTGTCGGACCTGTCGAAGCGGATGATGGTGTCGAACGGCAATGTCACCGGGCTGGTCGAGCGCCTGGTTGAATCGGGCCATCTCGATCGCCGTACCTCGGAAACCGACCGCCGCGTGCAATTCATCCGGCTGACCAAGACCGGCCGCGCCGAGTTCCGCAAGATGGCGGCCGAGCACGAGAAATGGATCGCCGATGTCTTCGGCGACCTGTCGCCGAAGGATATCCGCGAGCTGATGCGGTTGCTTGCCAAGGCCAAGGGCTCGGCCCAGCGCTCCGCCAAGGCGAGGACCGCTTAAGCCGTGAGCGGGATCGATTACGAGGTCGAATACAACAACCGGGCGCGGGTGCCGGAAAACCCGGCGCTGATGGCCGGCTGGGCGCGGGACTCCGCGGCCTATCGCGAGCAGCACCCGCCGCGCCGCCTCAGCTATGGCCCTGGCAGCCGCAACGTCATCGACCTGTTCGAGGGTAACAGCGACGGGCCGCTCGTGGTCTTCATCCATGGGGGCTACTGGCAGGCGCTCGACGGCTCATCATCGAGCCACTGCGCGCGCGGCCTCAACGGCCACGGCATCAGCGTCGCGGTGCCGAGCTACGATCTCTGCCCCACCGTCTCGGTCGCTGACATCATCGGCGAGATGCGCGCGGCGTGCCGTGAGCTCGCCGAGCTGGGCCGGCCGCTGGTCGCGTCGGGACACTCGGCCGGCGGACATCTTGCCGCATGCATGCTGGCGACCGATTGGCCGGCCTACGATGCGTCGCTGCCGAAGGACATGGTCAGGGCTGCTTACGCGATATCAGGCCTGTTCGAGCTCGAGCCACTGGTCGGCACCACCATCAACAAGGCGCTCGGCCTTGACCGCGACGCAGCAAGGGCGGCGAGCCCGCTGCTCTGGAAAGCACCCGCCGGCGCGACGCTCGATGCCGTCGTCGGCGGCGCGGAGAGCGCGGAATATCACCGGCAGAGCCGGACCATCGCCGATGTCTGGGGCAAAGCGGGCGTGGCGACCCGCTTCGGCACTGTGCCCGACGCCAATCATTTCACCGCGATCGCACCGCTCGCCGACCCGGGCTCGGCGATGGTCGCGCGGCTGAAGCAGCTCACACAGATCTGAGTTCGGAGGGGTGCCGGCGCTTTCCACGCGACATCTACCCTTGCGCCAAATTATTTTAAGTATAAAATGATTGGCGATTGGAACGCTGCCGGGCGTCCTCGATATCAGTCGTCTCGACGTTGGTCTTTGGCCTTTCTGGATGGAAAGCGAGGGCAATCGAATGTCAGGTGAATTTCCCGGGCTCGGCCCATCCGGGCATGTCGACGATTTCGCGCGGCGCAACCTGCCGCCGTCGGAGCAATGGCCGCAGCTGCTGCTCGAACGGCCCGAATTCAAATATCCCGATTATCTCAATGCCGCGGTCGAACTGACCGATCGCATCGTCGAGCAGGGGATGGGCGATCGCATCGCGCTGATCGGCAACGGCCGCCAGCGCACCTACAAGGAATTGACCGACTGGTCGAACCGCCTGGCGCATGCGCTGGTGGAGAATTACGGCGTCAAGCCCGGCAATCGCGTCCTGATCCGCTCGGGCAACAACCCGGCGCTGGTCGCGGCCTGGCTCGCGGCAACCAAGGCCGGCGCCGTCGTCGTCAACACCATGCCGATGCTGCGCGCGGGTGAGCTGGCCAAGATCGTCGACAAGGCCGAGATCGCGCTGGCGCTGACCGACAGCCGCATCGCCGACGAGCTGGTGGCCTGCGCCAAGACCAGCAAATTCCTCAAGCAGGTGGTCAATTTCGACGGCACCTCGAATCACGACGCCGAGCTCGACCGGATCGCATTGAACAAGCCGGTCAAGTTCGATGCGGTGAAGACCGGCCGCGACGACGTCGCGCTGCTCGGCTTCACGTCGGGCACGACGGGCGAACCCAAGGCGACGATGCATTTCCACCGCGATCTCCTGATCGTCGCGGATGGCTATGCGAAGGAAGTGCTCAAGGTGACGCCGGACGATGTGTTCGTCGGCTCACCGCCGCTGGCATTCACGTTCGGCCTCGGCGGGCTCGCGATCTTCCCGCTGCGCTTCGGCGCCACCGCGACATTGCTGGAGAACGCGGCGCCGAGCGAGATGATCCGGATCATCGAGACCTACAAGGCGACGATCTGCTTCACCGCGCCGACCGCCTATCGGGCGATGATGGCCGCGATGGACAAGGGCGCCGATCTGTCGTCGCTGCGGCTCGCGGTCTCGGCCGGCGAGACGCTGCCGGCGCCGGTGTTCGAGAGCTGGACCAGGAAGACCGGCAAGCCGATCCTCGACGGCATCGGCAGCACCGAGCTGCTGCACATCTTCATCACCAACCGCTCCGGCAGCGCCGTTGGCGGCACCACGGGCACGCCTGTCTCGGGCTACGAGGCGAAGATCGTCGACGAAGACATGAACGAACTGCCGCCGGGGCAGGTCGGCAAGCTCGCGGTTCGCGGCCCGACCGGCTGCCGTTATCTGGCAGACTCCAGGCAGACCAAATATGTCCGCGATGGCTGGAACATCACCGGCGATGCCTTCGTCAGCGACGAGAACGGCCGGCTGTCCTTCGTGGCGCGCGCCGACGACATGATCATCTCGGCGGGCTACAACATCGCCGGTCCCGAGGTCGAGGCGGCGCTGCTCGGGCATCCCGATGTCGCGGAATGTGCGGTGATCGGCGCGCCCGACGAGGAGCGTGGACAGATCGTCTCGGCCTTCATCGTGCTGAAGCAGGGCGCGCGCAGCGACGATGTCGAGGTCAAGCTGCTGCAGGATCACGTCAAGGCGACGATCGCGCCCTACAAATATCCCCGCGCGATCGCCTTCGTCGAGGCGCTGCCGAAGACCCAGACCGGCAAGATCCAGCGCTTCAAGCTGCGCGAGGCTAGCTGAGAATTGAGCGGCGGCTTTTGGCCGTCGCCCAAGGGATCAATTTGCGATCAATAACCGATCAACGAGAGATCAATGCGCCGCGCCGCCGCCGGCGGTGTTCTTCGGCTTGCCGGTCAGCAGGATCGCGATCGCGGCCAAGACCAGCACGATGCCGATCACGGCAAAGGTGTCGCTGAAGCCGAGCACCAGCGCCTGGCGCTTCACGATGTTGCCGAGCGCCACGATCGCCTGGTTGTGCGCGGTGGCCGGATCGGAGATGCCGTGGCTCAGGAAGTAATTGGTGACCTCGGCAATCCGGGTGCGCACTTCCTCGCGGCCGAGATCGACGGACTGGCCGATGATGTTGGAGTGGAACTGCTCGCGCTTGGTGACGATGGTCGACAGCAGCGCCGTGCCGATCGCGCCGCCGAGGTTGCGCATCATGTTGGAGATGCCGGAGGCCGCCGGGGCATCCTGCGGTGCGACGCTGCCAAGGCTGACGGCCGACAACGGCGCCAGCATGATCGCCTGACCGATCGCACGGACGATGTTCGGGACGAAGAACTGGTCGCCGGAATAGTCGAGCGACATCTGGATGTTCATGAAGGACGACACCGCGAACAGGATCATGCCGGTGAAGGCGATGTAGCGGGCATCGAAGCGCTGCATCAGCTTCGGCACCAGCGGGATCAGGATCAGCTGCGGCAGGCCGGTCCAGGCCAGCACCTGGCCGATCTGCTCGGCATTGTAGCGCTGCACCTGGCCGAGATAGGCCGGCAGCAGATAGACCGAGCCGAACAGCGCGAAGCCGACGAACACCGCCGAAATCGTGCCGAAGCCGAAGCTCCGCTGGGTCAACAGGCGCAGCCGGATCAGCGGCTTCTCGACGACGAGCTCGATCCAGACGAACAGAGTGAGGCTGACGGCTGCGACCACAGCGAGCTTGACGATGAAGGGCGAGCCGAACCAGTCGTCCTTGTTGCCTTCCTCGAGCACGGCCTGCAGGGATGAGAGGCCGATCGCCATCGTCGCGATGCCGAGCCAATCGCCCTCGCGCAGCAGATGCAGCTGCATCGGCTGACGTTCCAGCGTGAAATAGAGCGTGATGACCATGACGGCGGTCGGGACCACGTTGACGAAGAAGATGGTCTGCCAGCCGTAATTCTCGGTGAGGTAACCGCCGATGGTCGGTCCGATCGCCGGGGCAAACGTCACGGCGAGCGCGAACATCGCAAGGCCGATCGGCTGTTGCGCCTTCGGCAGCTTGGTGAAAACAAGCGTGAAGGCCATCGGGATCAGCACGCCGCCGAAGAAGCCCTGCAAGCCGCGCATCGCGATCATCGACGGCAGGTCGTGGGTGAAGGCACAGGCGACCGAGAAGAGCGCGAACAACGTGGCGAAGGTAATGATGATTTTGCGGAACGAGAACACCCGGCTGAGATAGTCGGTCAGCGGGATCACCACGATCTCGCCGATCAGATAGGATGTCGAGATCCAGGAGCCGTTGTCGACACCAGTTCCGATGCCGCCTTCGATGTTGAGCAGCGAGGCGTTGGTGATCTGGATGTTGAGGATCGCCATGAAGGCGCCGATCATCGCGGCGACGATGGAAATCCAGACGGCCATGCTGGCGCGGTTGGGATCGACCGCTGCGGCTGCTGCGCGGGGCGCAGCGGCCGGGGAGGAGAGCGCGAGGTCGGACATGACATCACCTATTTGAAGGAGGCGATAGCGAGCTTGGGAGAGGCGCTGGAGCGCGGGGCTTCAGCGGTTTGCGTTGTGGTCGCGATGGTCGGGATCACGGACATGCCGGGCCGCAGTTCGACCGGCGTCGCATCGAGTGCGATCTTCACGGGGATGCGCTGCACCACCTTGGTGAAGTTGCCGGTGGCATTGTCCGGAGGCAGCAGCGCGAATTCCTGGCCGCTGGCGGGTGCAAGGCTGTCGACATGGCCGCGCACCACATGGCCCGGGAACATGTCGACGGCGATCTCGACCGGCTGGCCCTTGCGGACATTGGTGAGCTGCGTCTCCTTGTAGTTCGCGATCACATAGGCGCCGGTGGCGGGCACCAGCGACATCAGTTGCGTGCCGGCCTGGACGAACTGGCCGGTGCGGAGGGTGCGGTTGCCGACCACGCCATCGATCGGCGCAATAATGGTGGTGTAGCCGAGGTTCAATTCGGCCTGGTGCTGGAGCGCGGTCGCCCGTGCCTGCGACGCGACGGCTTGGGCGATGTCGGCCTTGAGCAGCTCCACCTGACGCAGCGCGGAGGCGAGGTTCGCGTTATCGCGGGCGACGGCGGCCTGCGCGCTGGCGTAGCGCGATTGCGCCTGCTGCGCGTTCTGCACGCTGCCGAAACCGGTGCCGGCGAGATCGGTGTAGCGCTTGTTCTCCTGCTCGGCAAAGGTCTGGTTCGCGGTGTCAACGGCGAGCGTTGCGCGGGCCGCTTCGATCACCGACTGCTGCACGTCGAGTTGCGCGCGCTTGCTCGTGATCGCGGCTTCAGCGGCGGCGACGTCGGCCTTGGCCTGATCGAGTGCGACCTTGAAATCGCGATCGTCGATCCGCGCCAGCATCTGGCCGGCGCGCACATGCTCATTGTCGCCCACCAGCACCGCGCTGAGATAGCCGGAGACCTTTGGCGCAATGGTCGTGTTGTCGGCCTTCACATAGGCATCGTCGGTCGAGACCTGAAAGCGGCCGACCGTCCAGTAATCCCAGCCGTACCAGGTGCCGCCCGCGAGGACGGCGAGGGCTGCGCCGGCGAGGAGGAGGCGGCGAAGTTTGCCCTTGGCGGCGATGGGCTTGGCCGTTTCCGAGGTTGCGATCAATTGCTTGGCGGTTTCGGCCGGAACCTGGCTCTCGGCCTTGAAAGAGGTTTCATGCTGGCTCATGGCAGTCTCTCCTGGAAGCTCTATATCCCTCTGGGAAACCTTGCGAATTCTGGTTTTGGTTACCCGGGATAATTAGGAAACTTGATGTTTTCCAAAATAGAGCCCATATTGGGACTGTCAATAGAATGACAGACATCATCTAAAAGCATGGCTTGCCGATGAACCGGAATGACAAAGATCAGACTGAGCAAAGCCCGGCTGTGCCGGAGCGGCGCGGCCGCGGGCGGCCGCAGCTTCGCTCCGACGACGAAACGCGCGCGCTGATCTATGACGCCGCGCGGCGCGAGTTCTCGGAGCGCGGCTTTGCGGCGGCGAACATCGCCGATGTGGCCTGCCGCGCCGGCGTCTCCACCAAGACGCTGTACCGGCTGGTCCCGACCAAGTTGGCGCTGTTCGAGGAAACGGTGACGGACCGGATGGACCGGTTCGTGTCGATCGTGAATTTCGGCGCCTGCGACGGCCGCAACGTCGCGGCGGCGCTGGAGGGCGTGCTGCTGACCTGCGCCGAGCTCGTGCTCGATGCCGAGGTCATCGCTCTGCAACGCATCATCCTGGCCGATAGCGACAAATTTCCCGACATCGCCGAGACGTTCTACGAAAAGGCGATGCAGCGAACCATTGCCGCACTCGCGAGCTGGCTGAATGTGCAGCAGCGGCGCGGACGGATCGTGCTCGATGATACTGAGGCCGCTGCCGGCATGCTGCTCGGTATGCTCGTCTTCAAGCCGCAGCGCGATGTCATGTACGGGCACAAGCCGGCGCTCGTGCACAGCGAGATGGAAGCACGCGCCAAGGCCTGCGCAGCGCTCTTCCTGTCCGGCTGCGCCGTGCCGGCCGACCAGGCCAAGAAACAGAGCGGAGACGCGTAAAGCCCGAGCCGCGCTACTTTGCCGCCACCGCCGCCGGCTGGGTCAGCACCTGGCGGATCATCCGCGCGAGATCGGCCTTGCGATAGGGCTTCGGCAACAGCGTCACGTCGGGGTCGAGACGGCCGTGGTGGATGATCGCGTCCTCGGTATAGCCCGAGGTGAACAGCACGCGCACCGAGGGCAGCCTGGCGGTCACGGCATCGGCCACCTGCCGGCCGTTCATGCCGCCGGACATGATGACGTCGGTGAACAGCACATCGCAGACGAACCCGTTGTCGACGGCAGCCAGTGCTTCCGGGCCGTTGGCGGTGACCATCGTGCGGTAGCCAAGCTGCTCGAGCTGGGCGCTAACGTAGTTGCGCACCAGCGGATCGTCCTCGACGACCAGGATGGATTCATGGCCGCCGCGGGTGTCGACCGGGGCAGGCGGTTCGACATCGACCATGTCGCCCATGCTGCGCGGCAGATAGAGCTTGATCGACGTGCCGTGGCCTTCTTCGGAATAGATCTTGAGGTGGCCGTCGGACTGCTTGATGAAGCCGTAGACC
>NZ_JASGSR010000152.1:0-17526 GCF_040446015.1 Bradyrhizobium sp. INPA03-11B | reverse complement strand
GGTGAGGGGCCGCCTCCGCATTAGCGGTGACAGACGGACTCGCGGAGACTCCCCCTCACCCGGAACGCATCTCACGATGCGTTCCGGCCTCTCCCCGCACGCGGGGCGAGGCATGGAGCTCGCGGCTATAGCGCGTCAGACAGCGTAATGCGTTAAGCGCTGACCGAAACCGACGCGGAGGCCTTCGCCGAGATCGCCTGCGACTGGCGCTGGATCAGCTGCTCGATGAAATTGTAGGATGACGTCGCATTGCTGCCGGCGGAGGACGAATTCGTGCTGCCGGTGGTAGACGCCGTGGCCGGCGTCGTCATCGACACCTTGGAGCCGTCGGCATAGGTCGTCGTCGTCGTGGTCGAGCCGTCGCTGTTGGTCACCGAGGTCGAGGTCGCGCCATCAAGCGCCTGCATCAGGGGATCGGAGCTCGATCCGCCCGAGCCGCTGCTGGAGCCGGATCCATCGGTCGCGCCGCTCTCCATGTGATGGTGATGATGGCCGCCGCCCTTGTGGCCCTGCAAGGCCTGCGACATCTCGCCGAGGCTGACGCTGCCGTCGCCGTTCTTATCGAGCTTGGAGAACACGTCGTCAGCCTGCGCGATGTTGGTGCCGCCGGCGCCGAGCGCGTTCTCGAATTCCGTCTTGGTGATCTGGCCGTTGCCGTCGGCGTCGATCAGCGAGAACAGGTCCTTCAGCGCGTCCGACCGGCTGGTCGGCGTTGTGCTGGTTGAAGCCGAGCTGGTCGAAGCCGTGGTCTGGCTCTGCGCGTCGAGCAGCGCGCTCATGGTCTGCGGCGAAATCTGCGGGGTGCTGGTGCCCGATCCGGCGCTGGTGCTGCTGCTCGACGCCGATGTCGTGGTCGAGAGGTCGAACAGCCCGGTGGTCTGATTTCCCTGCGTGGAGCTGCCGGTCTGCGTCGTCGATTTCGACGACATCAGCGAGCTCAAAAGATCGACGGCGGATGACGCAGCGCCAATGGCAAATAACACGGCAATACTCCAACAAGGCCGCGCGCGGCGGCTCAAACGCTTGCCAAAGGCGCAGCAAGCGGCGTGCCATGGCAAAAACCCAATAAAACCAGGCCTTGGCGCATCGAGACCGGTTCCGCGCCCCGGCAAGACCTGCCGCCGGCGGCAGAATTTTCCGGCTTCCAGCCGCCGCCCGCTCGCATTGCCCGCCACGCGTCCGCATGTTAGGCGGGAACACCCGTCGCCCCCTGCTAGTCTTCCGGAACTGCTGACATGACTCAGTCATTCACCCCGCGTCCCCTCGTCATCGCTCCGTCGATCCTGGCGTCGGATTTCTCAAAACTCGGCGAGGAGGTCCGCGCCGTCGACCAGGCCGGCGCCGACTGGATCCATCTCGACGTGATGGACGGGCACTTTGTGCCGAACATTTCCTACGGCCCCGACGTCATCAAGGCGATGCGGCCGCATACCAAGAAGATCTTCGACGCGCATCTGATGATCTCGCCCTGCGACCCCTATCTGGAGGCCTTCGCCAAGGCGGGCTGCGACCACATCACGGTGCATGCCGAGGCCGGCCCGCATTTGCATCGCTCACTGCAGGCGATCCGCGCGCTCGGCAAGAAGGCCGGCGTCTCGATCAATCCGGCGACGCCGGCGAGCGCGATCGAATATGTGCTCGACCTGATCGACCTCGTGCTGGTGATGTCGGTCAATCCCGGCTTCGGCGGCCAGGCCTTCATCCGCTCGGCGATCGGCAAGATCTCCGACGTCAGGGCGATGGTCGCGGGCCGCCCGATCGACATCGAGGTCGATGGCGGCGTCGCGCCCGACGTCGCGGGCCAGCTCGCCGCCGCCGGCGCCAACGCCTTCGTCGCGGGCTCCGCGGTGTTCAAGGGCGGCACGCTCGAGGCCTACAAGACCAACATCGCCGCGATCCGCAATGCCGCGGCCGACGCGCGCGGCGAAGCGATCTGATTCTCCGGCGGAACTAGAACACTGAAGGCGGCGTGACCGGGGCATTGGCCGCGTGGCCCGCCGCCTCATCGTCGTCCGCTTGCGGCGTCAGCCGCGACGGCCGCACCACGGTCACCGTGCACGGCGCTTCGGCTGCGACCTTGGCGGACACGCTGCCGAGCAGCGCGCGCCGCATCGAGTTCTGCCGCGCGCCGATGATGATGTGATCGACCAGGTTGACCGCGGCGAATTCCAGGATCGCCGCGGCCGGATCGATCGCCTCCAGGACATGCACGGTGAGGCGTCCCTCCTCGAGCCGGAACGGCCGCGCCCAGTGCTGGAGCGCCACCAGGCGGTCGACATGCTTGTTCTGGCCCTGCTCGTCATGGCTGCGGTCGATCGCCAGCCGATTGAGCTTCAGCACATTCACGCAGGCGAGCCGCGCCGACGGCGAGGTCGATAGCACCTGCTCGGCGGTGACGCGGATGGTCTCGTTCAGCGCCTCGGTCCCCTCGCCGAGGTCGAGCGCGACGGCAACGATCGGGCTCGATGCGAGCTGGGCTGCAACATCGGATTTCGGCTGCGGCGGCACCGCACCGAGATTGAAGCGGCGGCGCCAGACCGTGCCGAGCGGGTCGCGATCGAGCCGCTGCGCCCGCGCCGTCAGCTTGACCTGTTCGGGATGGCCGAGATCGAACGCGAACTGCGCCGCGGTCGGATAGCGCGCGGCAGGATCGATCTCGAGACACCGCAGCACGATCTCCTGCAGCCAAGGCGGACAGTCGGGCTTGAGCCTGCGCGGCGGATACGGGTCGCGCCACAGCCGCCGGCGCATGCCGCGCAGAGTCTCGGTCTCGCCGAACGGGCGGACGCCGGTGGTGAAGAAATAGAGCAGCACGCCGAGCGAAAACAGATCGCTGCGCGGATCGTCGCGCACGCCGTTGAGGCGCTCCGGCGCCATATAGGGCGCGGTGCCGTAAGGCAGGCGAAACTCCTCCTGCAACAGATCGGGCAGATGCTGGTGATGCGAGAGGCCGAAATCGATCAGCACCGCCTCGCCGCGCTCGCGGAACATGATGCTGCTCGGCTTGATGTCGTGATGGATGACGTTCTGCCGGTGCAGGCTGGCGAGTGCGGCGGCGACCTTGCCGCCGATCACCCTCACCTCGTCATACGTCAGCGGCAGATTGTCGATCTGCTTGTAGAGCGTCTGGCCGGGGATGCGCTCCATCACCACATAGGCCTGGCGCTCGAAATCGCCGGTGCCGAAACAGGCCGGCACGTGCGGCCCCGACAGCCGCGGCAGGATCATCTGCTCCATCTCGAAGCTGACGATCGCGGCCGGATCCTCACCTTCCGAGGTCAGCGGCACCTTCATCAAAAGCGGCACGTCGATGCCCGGGTGGGTGACACTCCACAGCGTCGCCATGCCGCCGCGATGCACGCGCTCGCCGATGGTGAAGCCATCGATCTCGGCGCCTGGCTGCATCGTCAGCG
Source organism: Bradyrhizobium sp. INPA03-11B (assembly GCF_040446015.1). Classification (NCBI taxonomy): domain Bacteria; kingdom Pseudomonadati; phylum Pseudomonadota; class Alphaproteobacteria; order Hyphomicrobiales; family Nitrobacteraceae; genus Bradyrhizobium; species Bradyrhizobium sp. INPA03-11B. Next base: position 14,113 of record NZ_JASGSR010000152.1, on the reverse strand, counting down.
CCGCCACCGGCATCACCTGCCGATCAGCAGGCGGTCGGCGAGCCAGAACGGCAGGCCGCCCGCCTTGATCCGCGCCGCGGCGGTCGCGACGTCGTAGGGCACACGATGATAGGTGATCTCGCGGCTCACCGTGTCGAACATCGCAAACGATGCCGCGGGATCGCCGTCGCGCGGCTGGCCGACCGAGCCGAGCACCGCAAGCCAGCGCCGCCCGGTCAGCAATTGCACCGATACGCCCGAGGTCGGAACGAAGCTCGTCATCTTCGCCGTCGAGGACATCGAGTAGAGGCCGGGACGATGGATGTGGCCGCAGAAGGTGATCTGCAACTCGGTTGCCATCATGCTGCGCGCGGCATCCGACGTGTCGCGGACATAGCGCCACTTCGCCGGGTCCGAGGCCTCGGAATGCACATAGAGACGGTTGTCCTCCTCGCGCAGGATCGGCAGTCCCGCGAGGAAGGTCTCCTGTTCGGCGCTGAGCCGGCTGCGGGTCCAGTCGATGGCGGCCTGCGCATCGGCGTTCATGCTGTCGCTCGGGGTTCCGATCGCGTTATCATGATTGCCGCGCACCGCGATCGCGCCCTTCGCGACGAGGTCCATTACCGTGTCGACGGCCCATTCGGGATCGGCGCCATAGCCGACGATATCGCCGAGGCAGATCAGCCGCCCGGCGCCGCGCGCTCGCGCGGCCTCGAGGCAGGCGGCGAAGGCCTGCCGGTTGGCGTGAATATCGGCAAAGAGTGCAAGCCGCATCGTGGTCCGCGCCGCTGATCCCTGCCCGATATCAAGCACACGCAGCCCCGGGCTCGCAATCGGGCCAAAGGCATCAATCGATCAGGGATGTTGGAAGAAAGACCGGCTTAGGGCTTGCACACCCGCACGCCGCGCAGCAGCAGGGCGATCAGGGCGTCGATCCGCGACGGGCATTCGGGCTTGGCCCATTCCTCGGCATGCGCCGGGTGATGGTAGCGGACGGTTGCGTCGAACACGGCGCGCGCGGTCGCCTTGACGTTGTCGATCTCGAACACACCCTGCGCGACACCGTCGGACAGGATTTTTGCGATCAGATCGACCTGCTTGTCCTTGTAGGCTTCCACCACCTCGCGCGCATCCTGCGCCAGCGCGAGGTAGGTCGCGAACATCTCCGGATCGTCGCAGACTTTCTTCTGCTTGATCGAGAAGGCGGTGCGCAGCCATTTCTCCAGCCGTTCCGGCGCCGGGCCCGAGCCGGCTGCGATCTTGCACAGCGGCTCGTTGGCGCGGTCGAGCCAGCGCTTGGCGACCGCGTCGCGCAGCGAAGCCTTGCTGGGGAAGTGACGGTAGACGCTGCCGTGGCTGACATCCAGGGCACGGGCAACGTCGACAACGGTGGCCTTGGAAAGCCCAAAGCGCCTCAAGACATCCTCAGTTGCCTCAAGGATCCGCTCGGGTGTCAAAACCACCGCCTCGTTCATGCGTTTACCGTCTGGTTATCGCTGTCCTGCCCGCGGGTGAACTTGGCGGCCTGGGCTGCCAAATGGCGGGCGACGCGAAGGTTGAGCCACTGTTGAATCTGGGCGGTCAATTGGAAGATTTCTATGGTCATGGAGGTAGTCCTTCGAGGTAATCAAATCAGGTTCGGCTCCCCCGGCCAAAACGCCGGAACAGCCACTGGGCGCCCTCCTCCCTTGGGCTAGTGAGTATATACACCATCTCGCTGACAGATTTCAATATCTGTCAGACAATATTTTGTGAAATGACAGCCGGGACTGCCGGGACCCGCCGGTCCGGTCCGGCTCATGGGGGCGCTACACCGTTCCGTGAGCCGCAGGGCGATCCGCCAGGGGCGTGCATATGTCTCGATACGGCCAGCCTAAGCAGGGTTTGCCAGGAGAGGTTTGTATGGACCGCCCGATCACCGCCGGCGCGGTGGCCTCGCTCGTCATTGTCGGGTGGCTGATGGTTGTCGCGATCGCATTCCTGTCGGTGTGAGGATCGCTTGGCAGCGCCGGAACGCGGCGCCGGAATCGAAAGGGGCCGCTTCACGCAGCGGCCCCTTTGCCGGGAAAATGGCTTCGGGATAAAATCTAGCCCCGGTTAGGAGTTAGATTACACCGAGCTGACGGTCGGCGGGATTCCGGATCACTACTGTCCGCTCCGCTGACTGATTATTGGCGATCCCTATTTTTATGCCATCGCTGTGAGTGGGCCTCGTCCTATTGCTGCTCGTCCTTGGGCGGCATCCGGGGCGGCGGCAGCGGCGTGAATACGGAGCCCTGCGCACCCGCAGGCGGGGCCACGAACGTCCCCGTGGTGGAATCGCCGCCTGATGTCTCCACGATCGTCTTCGGCGTGATGTACTCCCTGACGAAGTCCATGATGGTGCCGTCGCCGCCGCCGAAATCCGCCGCCCGCCCGCCCTGCGGATGGCCGGCCTTGATCTCGTTGTCGGCGGTGTGGGTCTGCTCGGCCAGCGCATCGCTGTAGGGAATGCGGAAGGCGCGCGGCACCGCGCTCGGCCGGTTGTCCTCGTCGAGCTCCTCGACCCACAGATAGATCGAGCCCGGATCGCCCTCCAGCGAATGCGGCTCCACGATGCGCGTCGACAGCAGCTTGAAGTTCGCCGGCAACTTCTCCGCGGAGGCCCAGCCGAGCAGGCCGCGCATGCCGCCGAAGCTGACGAAATAGAAGACGCTGGTCACGACGATGACGACCGCCTTCAGCGACCAGTGCAGCCGCGCATAGACCAGCACGATCAAGAGCAGCGCACCGACCACCGCATAGGCGATCGCAAGCGTGAGGATGACGGATTGCAGACTAATCACGGCGGAGCACCCTCACGCCGGATCTCGGAACGCCGGTGTTCGGATCGAGATCGGCGCCGTTGCGCCAGCTGCTACGGAAGGTCTCGAGCAGCGATTTCGGCCGCCGGTCGACGTTGATCACCTTGCCCTCGGCATCAAGACGAAACCTGACCGCGGTCTTCTCGTCTCCGGTGTGATCGACGGTCAGCTTGTCGTCGAAGATCACCTGCGCGGTCGGATTGAGCTTCTGTACCTTCACATTGGCCTGCACCGGCTCGCCGGTCGTCGCCTGGAAATGCGAGACGTTGACGGTGTATTCACCCGCGACGACGCCGCGCAAGGTGACGATCTCCTCGCGGATTGGCGAGGCGATCTTCTTGCCGTTGACCACGATGAAATCATTGGCGCCGCCGCGGTCGTCGCGGTCGAGCGTCAGGAAGCCGGCCTCGCGATGCCGGTACCAGGCGATATTTCCGGCGGGGTCCTGCACGAACAGGTCGAGATCGTCGGGATGATTGTCCGGCCAGTCCATCGTGATGATGAACTCCGCCTTGGATTCGATCTTGCCGTCCTTGGAGTCCGGCGACACCGCAAGCAGCGCGAGGAAGAACAGGAACGCGATCACCTGCAGCGCCTTGAACAGCATGACACCAAGGGGATCGAACGGTTCCTCGCGCGGATAGAGCCCGAACTCGTCCATCATGGCGGCGTACCAAGGCGACGTTCCAGGGCCGGCGTGACGTGGGTCTCGGTCAGCACGACAGCATCGGAGAACACCCGCTGGGTCGCGGAATCCAGCATGTAGTACTGGATCCGGACCAGGATCGATCCGATCAGCCCGGCCAGCGTCGTGTACATCGCAACCGCCATGCCGTCGCTCATCAGGCCCATCGACGATTTCATCGCGACCTTGTCGGCGGCATCGAGCGAGGCGATCGGCGCCAGCATGATGATGAAGCCGATGATGGTGCCGAGCAGGCCGAGCTTCATCAGCGTGTCGGAGACGAAGGCGCCGAAACCGTTGGAGCCGCGCAGCCGGTCCGCCAGCGTGCGTAGCAGCAGGGTCTGGTCGATCCGGCCTTTGGCCTGCGCGTCAGCCTTTTGCACCAGGCTCTTGATGTGATCGGTGACAAGGCCACGCGGCAGGCCGCGCGCATCCGACAGAAGCGCCTTGGCGCCGTCGGGCGCGGCGAGGATCGTGCGGCAGGAACGCGCCACCTCGCCTTCCCGCGCGATCGCCCGCGTCCGCCAGAAGCAATGGATGCAGGTGACGATGTAGAGCACGGCGATGACGCTGGAAATGTAGGTGCGGTCGGAACTGACCATGAGGCGGATCAGCCCGTAGCGCCACAGCAGGAAGGCGGCGAAGATCGAAAGGCCGGTGAAGATCATCCAGAGCAGCAGCACACTGCGCTCCGCCGCGTCCGTGCCGGCCGATTCGGCCGCGCCCTCGACCTTGGCGTCCATGCTGCGTTAGCTCCCTGTGGCGACTGTTCCATGAGGCTCCGCGAGGACCTCATCTGCCGTTAGAGCAGAGCCGGCAGCCGCCGTCCAAAGACATCTGCCCAGGTTTCGTCGGGCAAATTTCCCGACCTGCACAGCTTGGCATGCTTGCGATTGGCGGGGAACAGCGGTGCTGTTAGCATCAGGCCCTCGTTTGAGCATGAAACCGCACCACGCCTGTTCGGATCATGCTCCGGCCGTGGAGTGATCGCATGCGCCTCGTGCTTCAACTGGTCGCCCGCCTGCTCGTCATCGTCGCGCTGTGCCTTGGCGCAGCCACCGTCTGGGCCACGGTTGATGCCTATCGCAGCGTCGATCGCGCGACGTCGGCGTCCGCCGAGCGGGTCTCGCAGGCGCTGGAGGCGCTGTACTGGCGCGAATTGCTGCTGCGCAGCAACCGGATGCGCGAACAACTGCTGCCGGCGCCGGACTGGCGCACCATCGAAACCGTGGGCCTGATCGCACCGGGGATCTGCGTGCAGTTCGAACCGGCCGGCGCCTTCGAGAAGCCGCTGTGCGGCCAGAGCAAGGGGATCGGCAAGGCGCCGCCGCGCTGGTTCGCGGCCACCGTGCAGGCGGTGCTCGGCGAGCACGCCACCGTCGAGCGGCCGATCAGTGCCCGCGCCGCGACCGCGGGAACCGTCCGCGCCATCGCCGATCCGGACGCCGCGATCGCGCTCGCCTGGCAGCACATCCTGGACAACATCCATGTCGCGCTGCTGATGGCGCTCGCCATCGCGCTGCTCGCCTCGCTTGCGATCGCGCATACGCTGGCGCCCGCCCACTCGATCGTGTCGGCGCTGCGCCGCATGGCCGACGGCGAGTACCGTACGCCATTGCCGCGCGTGCGCTCGATGGAGCTTGCGATGATCGGCCGCGCCGTCGGCGATCTCGGCGATCGCCTCGCTCAGGCCGAGGAGGAACGCTCCGTGCTGACACGGCGGCTGCTCGAAATCCGCAGCGACGAACGCCGCGCGCTGGCGCGCGAGCTGCACGACGAGTTCGGCCAGAACCTCACCGCGATCCTGGCCTTCGCCAACACGATCGAGGCGAGCGCCGGCGACAAATACGCCGCCGGGACCGAAATCGCGCAGGACGCACGGATGATCTCGCAGGCCACGCGCCGCATCATCGCCTGCCTGCGCGATACGTTGAACCGCTTGCGCCATCCGCCGGCCGAGGAGCTCGGGCTGGAGGCAAGCCTGGTCGATCTCGTCGACAGCTGGCGATCGCGCACCGCGCAGCCGATGATCCAGCTCGATTTGCAGGGCGACCTCGCAGACATCAGCGGCACGGTCGCCGTAACGGCCTATCGCGTGGCGCAGGAATGCCTGACCAATGCGCTGCGCCACAGCTCGGCGCGCGAGATCGTGCTGCGGATCGAACGCCGGACCGGCGCCGAGAATGCGCTGCTGGTGCGCGTCGAGGACGACGGCGGCGGCGATGCCGCCAAGGTCGCGCAGTCGGCGGGCTTCGGCCTCACCGGCGTCAGCGAGCGCCTCGCCGCGCTCGGCGGTTCGCTGTCGATCGCGCGCGCCAGCCGCGGCCTCTCCGTCGCCGCCACGATCCCGCTCGCCGCCTGAGATGACGACCGCGAAGATGACAGCAGTGAAGATGACAGCAGTGAAGACTCGGGGAATCTCGATCCTGCTGGTGGACGATCATCCGGTCGTCCGCCAGGGCTATCGGCGCGTGCTCGAGCATCAGGACGATTTCAGCGTGGTCGCCGAGGCCGACAACGCCGCCAACGCCTACCGCGCCTTCAAGGCGCACGGGCCCGATGTGGTGGTGATGGACATCTCGATGCCGGGCGCGAGCGGGCTGGAGGCGATCCGCAACATCCGCGCGCGCGATGCCGACGCCCGCATCCTGGTCTTCAGCATGCACAGCGAGGCCGCCCAGGTGAAGGCGGCGTTCGGCGCCGGCGCCTCCGGCTTCGTCACCAAGGGGAGCGAGCCGGCCGAGCTGATCGCCGCGATCCGCTCGGTGGCGCGCGGCGAGCATGCGATGAGCGATGACGTCGCGCGGGTGCTCGCGCTTGAGAGCCTAGTGCCGACCAAATCGGCGCTCGACCAGCTCGGCGAGCGGGAGATCGAAATTCTCCGGCAGTTCGCGGCCGGCCACACCAAGGAGCAGATCGCCGCCAACCTCAACCTCAGCACCAAGACCGTGCAGAACTACCACTACCTGATCAAGGCTAAGACCGGCCTGCGGACCGACGCCCAGCTGGTCCGACTCGCCGTCGAATGCGGCCTGGCGAACCTGTAGGCCCGTCCCAGCCTCGTAGCCCGCCCGGGCGAGCCAAACGGGGCTTGTGGGACCGCCGATTTCGGCCGGTTTTCCCCGCCAAATCCCCCGAATGGGTGGCCTCGCCGGGCCCGATTTGCTAAAGCACGGCGTAAAAAATAATTCGGCCGGGAGCCGGCTTTGCGCCCCGCCCCGCCCACTTCGGAGTTCTCGATGATCCCCCGTTATACCCGCCCGGAAATGGCCTCCATCTGGGAGCCGCAGACGCGTTTCAAGATCTGGTTCGAGATCGAGGCGCATGCCGCCGACGCGCTGGCCGAGCTCGGCGTGATCCCCAAGGAAGCCGCCAGGACGATCTGGGCCAAGGGCAAGGATGCCACCTTCGACGTCGCGCGGATCGACGAAATCGAGCGTGAGACCAAGCACGACGTCATCGCCTTCCTGACCCATCTCGCCGAGATCGTCGGCCCCGAGGCGCGCTTCGTGCACCAGGGCATGACCTCCTCCGACGTGCTCGACACCTGCCTCAACGTCCAGCTCAAGCGCGCCGCCGACCTCCTGATCGCCGACCTCGACCGGGTCCTGGCGGCGCTGAAGACCCGCGCCTTCGAGCACAAGATGACGCCGACCATCGGCCGCTCGCACGGCATCCATGCCGAGCCGGTCACCTTCGGCCTCAAGCTCGCCTATGCCCATGCCGAGTTCGCCCGCGCCCGCGCCCGCCTGGTCGCCGCGCGCGACGAGATTTCGACCTGCGCGATTTCGGGCGCTGTCGGCACCTTCGCGCAGATCGATCCGCGGGTCGAAGAGCACGTTGCGAAAGCGATGGGCCTGCGGCCGGAGCCGGTCTCGACCCAGGTGATCCCGCGCGACCGCCACGCGATGTATTTTGCCACCCTCGGCGTGATCGCCGCCTCGGTCGAACGGCTCGCGGTCGAGGTGCGCCATCTGCAGCGCACCGAGGTGCTGGAAGCCGAGGAGTTCTTCTCCGAAGGCCAGAAGGGCTCGTCGGCGATGCCGCACAAGCGCAACCCGGTGCTGTCGGAAAACCTCTCCGGCCTGTCGCGCATGGTGCGCGCCTATGTGACGCCGGCGTTGGAGAACGTCGCGCTGTGGCACGAGCGCGACATCTCGCATTCCTCGGCCGAGCGCATGATGGGCCCCGATGCCACCGTCACGCTCGACTTCGCGCTGGTCCGGCTCGCCGGCCTGATCGAGAAGCTCCTGGTCTATCCGCAGAACATGCAGAAGAACCTCGACCGGCTCGGCGGCCTGGTGCATTCGCAGCGCGTACTGATCGCGCTGACCCAGAAGGGCGCCAGCCGCGAGGACGCCTACAAATTCGTGCAGCGCAACGCGATGCCGGTGTGGCGCGGCGAAGGCGACTTCCAGGCGCTGCTGAAGAACGACCCCGACGTGAAGAAGTACATGAGCGATGCCGAGATCGAGGAGAAGTTCGACCTCGGCTATCACCTCAAGCACGTCGACACGATCTTCAAGCGGGTGTTCGGGGAGAGCTGAGGGAGGCCGCCATTCCCGCGTGACATCGCGGCGGGTTACGCTACGCTGACCCGCCCTACGCAATCACAAGAAACGGACGCTCCCCATGCCCATCGTCAATCGCGTTGCCGCCCTCTCGGATGAAATGGCCGCTTGGCGCCATGACTTCCACGAGAACCCCGAATTGCTCTACGAGGTCCACCGCACCGCCGGCATCGTCGCCGACAAGCTGCGCGAGTTCGGCTGCGACGAGGTGGTGACGGGGATCGGGCGCACCGGCGTGGTCGGCGTGATCCGCGGCCGCAAGAACGGCTCGGGCAAGACCATCGGGCTGCGCGCCGACATGGACGCGCTGCCGATCGTGGAGGCCGCCGACGTGCCCTACGCCTCGAAGGTCCCCGGCAAGATGCACGCATGCGGCCATGACGGCCACACCGCGATGCTGCTGGGCGCCGCGAAATACCTCACCGAGACCCGCAATTTCGACGGCACCGCGGTCGTGATCTTCCAGCCCGCCGAGGAAGGCGGCGCCGGCGGCAAGGCGATGGTCGACGACGGGCTGATGACCCGCTGGGGCATCCAGGAGGTCTATGGCCTGCACAATATGCCCGGCCTGCCCGAGGGCTATTTCGCGACCACGCCCGGACCGATGCTGGCCTCATCGGACACCTTGAAGATCGTCGTCCGCGGCAAGGGCGGCCACGCCGGCGCCGCGCCGCATGAGGCGGTCGACAGCGTGCTGATCGGCGCCCAGATCATCAATGCGCTGCAGTCGATCGTGTCGCGCAATGTCGATCCGCTGAAGTCGGCGGTCATCTCGATCACGATGTTCGAAGCCGGCAGCGCCTTCAACGTGATCCCAGAAACCGTCACGCTCGGCGGCACCGTGCGCACGCTCGATCCCGAGGTGCGCGACCTGGTCGAGCGCCGGATCGGCGAGGTCGCTTCCAACATCGCCAAGGCCTATGGCGGCTCGGCCGAGACGGACTATGGACGCATGTATCCGGTGACGCTGAACCATGCGCATCAGGCCGGCATCGCCGCCGAGATCGCTCGCGACGTGGTCGGCGCCGACCGCGTCAACGACAATCTGGTGCCCGTGATGGGCGCCGAGGATTTCGCATTCATGCTCGAGGCGCGCCCCGGCGCGTTCGTCTTCCTCGGAATGGGCGACGGGCCGATGTGCCACCACCCGGCCTACAAGTTCAACGACAACATCCTCGGCCACGGCGCGTCCTACTGGGTGCGCCTGGTCGAGAAGCAGATGCCGGCGGGCTAGCACCGCTTGCGCAGTTGATGAACGACGAATAGCCCGGCCGCGATCCATCGCGGCCGGGCCATTCGCATCACGGACGCGGCTGCTGTTGCGTGGTGCAGTGAATGCCGCCGCCGCCGGCGGCGATGCCGTCGATGTTGAGCTGGATGATTTCCCGGTCCGCGAACAGCTCGCGCAGGATATCGCGCGCGTTGCGGTCCGCGGCCGCATCGCCGAATTCCGGGGCGATCACGGCGCCGTTGCAGACGTAGAAATTGATGTATCCGGCAGCGAAATCCTTCGTGCCGTGCTTCGGACGCACCGTCGACGGGCCCTGCAACACCACGACGTCGAGACGCCGGCCCTTCGCATCAACAGCGCCGCGCAGCAGATCGAGGTGCCGCCTCGTCACCGCGTGATCGAACGACGACGGATCCGGTTCGAGGCCGGCCACCACGACGCCGGGACCGGCAAATCGTGCGTAGAAGTCAGTATGTCCGTCGGTGACGTCCTTGCCGGCGATGCCGGGCAGCCAGATCACCTTGTCGAGCCCGAGCAGGCGTGACAATTCGGCCTCGCACTTCTCCCCGGACACACCCGGATTGCGATTGGGGTTGAGCACGCAGCTCTCGGTCATGATCGCGGTCCCCTCACCGTCGACTTCGATGCCGCCGCCTTCCAGCACCAGGCCGGCCTTGACGAACGTCGCGTTCGCGGCACGGGCCACGTGCTCTGCGACCCCGGCATCGAGCGCGTGGCGTTGCTTGTTGCCCCAGCCGTTGAAGTTGAAACCGACGGCGCCAAGCTGCCCCGAGCTGTCCCGCACAAACACCGGACCGGTGTCGCGCATCCACACATCGTCGATCGATCGAACGACGAGGCTGACCGAGGGGCCGCACAGCCGCGCGGCAATCTCGCGGTCCTCCTCGCGCACCAGCATGTTGACGCGCTCGTAGGCCGCGATCGCCTTGGCGATGTTGGCGAGATTTTCCCTGGCCACGGGAAGCAGCTTGCCGCCCCAGATCGCCGCGCTGGCGCCGAACGCCATCCAGGTCGCGGCATGCGGCGCGCCCTCGTCCGGCATCCGCCAGTTCGCATTGTCTCGCGCAAGGTCGTCCACGAGGTCCCGGCCGCTTTGGCCCTCCCGGCTTCACCGCCAGACTAGCGCCGTCACTGGTGCGACGCCACGATCGGCGCTAGCGGGCGGGGTCGGCTTCACCCGCCCCGGTCATGCGCGTGGCGACGCGGTCGCGCTTGACGAAATGATGGAAGGCGACCGCGGCGAGATGCAGCACGATCAGCGCCAGCAGCACATAGGCGAAGAAGATGTGACGGCCTTCATAGGCATCCGCCGCCGCCTTGTCGGGCGAGGTGATCTGCGGAACGTGGAACAGGCCGAAGAAGCTCGAATAGTCCTGGGCGCGGGACCCGGAATGCGCCCAGCCCAGCATCGCGACCAGGATGGTGACCGCATAGAGCGCGCCATGGCTCACGCGGGCGGCGATCCGCTGCCAGGAGGGCATGTCGGCCGGTAGCGCCGGCGTCGGATTGACCCCGCGCCAGACCAGCCTGAGCACCGTGAGCAGCAGCACCAGATAGCCGATGTCGGCGTGGATCGACCGATAGAAGAACTTGTCCGCCCGCGCCGGGATGTGGTTCATCCACCAGCCATAGGCCAGCATGCCGATGATGGCGATGCCGAGCACCCAGTGGAACGCCCGGGCGAGCGAGCCCCAGCTCGTGGTCGTATTGCGGATCATGGTCGAATGGCCCCGTTAGGATTTCGCACGTCACGACAATAGTTTACCGTGATACTTGCAGGGATCGGTCAAGGCCATGTGAAATTCCCGCCTGCACTGCCTTTTGTCGGCCCCAAAAGGCCGGGCAGGCAAAGACAACTGAATGGTAACCCTGCTTCGGATAGACTTTTCACCGTGTCCACTCCCCCGACCATCCTTGTGTTCGATTCCGGCCTCGGCGGCCTCACCGTGCTGCGCGAGATCGTCCGCGCCCGGCCCGACGCGCACTTTGTCTATGCCGCCGATGACGCGTTCTTTCCCTATGGCCACCACACCGAGGACGAGATCATCGCCCGCGTGGTGCCGCTGGTCGGCGAGCTGATCGAGGCGCACGCGCCCGATCTGGTCGTGATCGCCTGCAACACGGCATCCACCCTGGTCATGTCGCATCTGCGCGACGCCTATCCTTTGCCCTTCGTCGGCACGGTGCCGGCGATCAAACCGGCCTGCGCCGCGTCGAAGACCCGCCGCGTCTCGGTGCTCGGCACCAGGGGCACCGTGAAGCGCGAATATACCCGAAAGCTAATTTCGGATTTCGCGCAAGGCTGCGAGGTGACGCTGGTCGGCTCCGGCGAGCTCGCCTCGCTGGCGGAAGCCGCCCTCAGCGGCCAGCAGGTGCGCGACGAGGAAATCGCGGCCGAGCTCGCGCCCTGCTTCGTCGGCGACGGCGCCAATGACCCGGCCCGCACCGATACCGTCGTGCTGGCCTGCACGCATTATCCACTGCTGCTGGAACGGCTGAGGCGGCTCGCGCCCTGGCCGGTCGACTGGATCGATCCGGCACCGGCGATCGCCCGCCGCGTCGCCGACCTGCTCGGCCCGGTAGGCACCGCGAGCGATACGGCCGGCGCCGAGATGATCTTCACCTCGAAGCGCCCGCACGCCCTGACCGCGGCGCTGACGCCGTTCTTCGGCGGCCGCGTCCCGGCCTGATCCTTTCCGCCGTCACAGCGCGCTGCTAGTTTGCCCTCGCCTCATCGAGGGAGCACTGCATTGACCTCAGCACCGCTGACGCCGCTCAATCGCCTGCGCAAGGCGTGGCGCGACAAGCGCCCGACCTTCGGCGCGATCGCGACCATTCCGAGCATCCAGAACGTGCAGATCATGGCGCAGTCGCTGGACTGGATCATCGTCGATCTCGAGCACGGCCCGATCGATCTCGGCACCGCGCATGCGATGATCGTGGCGACCTCGGGGACGCCATGCGTGCCGATGGTGCGGATCGCGGCGAACGAGCCGCACCTTGCCAAGGCGCCGATGGACATCGGCGCGCTCGGCATCAACTTCCCGATGATCTGCAATCGCGAGGACGCGGCGAAGGCAGTGCGCAGCGTACGCTATCCGCCGAACGGCGACCGGCTTTGGGGTCCGTTCCACGCGCCGTTCCGCTGGGGCGTCTCGATGAACGACTACATGGCGACCGCCGACGACGACATGATCTGCATGATCACGATCGAGCATGTCGACGCGGTGAACCGTATCGACGAGATCATGGCAACGCCCGGCATCGACCTTGCGGTGATCGGCCCCGGCGATCTCGCCACCTCGATCAACAAGCGCGGGCTGCCCGACGATCCCGAAGTGGTCGCGCTGATGCAGCGCGCCGAGCAAGGCATCATGAAGAGCGGCGTGCCGATCGGCGGCGTCGCGCGCACCGCCGAGCACGCCAACGCGATGATCGAGCGCGGCTACCTCGCGCTTGCGCTCGGCTTCGACTGGTCGCTGTTCCAGCGCGGCATCGCAGCTGCGTTTGCCGGGATCAAGCGATAGGCGTGTCGCGTGCTCGCGCTGGCAAGCAAGTTCCAGTGATGTCACGGAGGAACCGCAGCGCAACTCCGCGCGCTGCGGTCAGCTGAACGCCAAGCGCTGCAATTTCCTGAACAGCTTGTCAGCCCTCTGTAAGCTCGGCCGCGGATTATTCCACGACGGCCAGCGTTATTGGATGAACGGACTAATCCCAATGTCGAAAGCATACATCACACAGCGCCCGCTTTTCGCCGCGATTCCGCGCTGCTAGAGTTTCGCGGGTTGGGAGGAAATTGCATGTTCAGGAAATTGCTGCTTGGTCTCACCGTGATTGCGTTTGCCGGCGCCGGCGCTGCCTTTGTCGGTGCTGGCGCTGCCTTGGCGCAGCAGAGCGGCATCAAGCGAACGCCGCTGCAGAAGGTCGATTTTCCGGCCGGTTACAACACGGTCACCGCGATTGCCGAGGTTCCGGCCGGGGGTGCGTCGGGGCGTCACAGCCATCCCGGTGCTGAAACCGGCTATGTGCTCGAAGGCGAGCTGGAGCTTGTGATCGACGGCAAGCCGCCGCTGAAGCTGAAGGCGGGCGATTCCTACCAGATTCCGGAAGGCGCGGTGCACGACGCCAAGACTTCCGGCGACAAGCCGCTCAAGGTGCTCGGCGTCTACGTGGTCAAGGCCGGCGAGCCCTTGGCGAAACCAGCGCCGTGAACCCGAACCGATTGGTCTCGACCAATCGGTTCATGTTGGCTTCAGGTGCGGCGAGCGACAATTTGAGTTCGCCGGGCCTTTGATGTTTTGCTTGATTGCAGGGATTTGAACCGGACAGATGCGCGGTAAGTTTCGTCGGATTTCATTGCCGCGCCGTCTCGTCGCCGATCTGATGTACGCGTCGACCGGCGTGCCGTTCGTCTCGCTGACGCGCTCGCTGAACGTTCGTGCGGTGGTCGAGGCCCGCGCACGCGCGGCGCAGGCACCGGGCTGGGCCGCCATCTTCGTCAAGGCATTCGCGCTGGTCGCCAAGACCGAGCCGACCCTTCGCACGCTGCACGTCAAACTGCCGTGGCCTTGCCTCTACGAACTGCCGCGCAGCGTCGGCATGGTGGCCATTGCGCGCGTCGAGAAGGGTGAGGACTGCGTGCTGTTCGAGCGCATCTGCGCCGCCGACGAGATGGCGCTCAGCGATGTCGATGCGCTGATCCGGCACGCCAAGACCGCGCCGCTGCACGAGATCCCCTCGTTCCGCAAAACCCTCTGTGTGACGCGCCTGCCGCTTCCGCTGC
>NZ_JASGSR010000151.1:0-17424 GCF_040446015.1 Bradyrhizobium sp. INPA03-11B | reverse complement strand
ACCCCAACCCTCCCCCGCAAGCGGGAGAGGGAGCCGACCGCCGATGCTACCTGAATTTCATGTGCGATTGCCCTGGCTCTTGCGGGGAGAGAGCTGGCAATCAGCCGCTGCCTGCTTGAAACGAAGGAGCTGTTACCGCCTGAAGCCGTTGGCGCGCGAATAGCTCTGGCGGCTGTCCTGGGATGGGCGCGCGGCCATGCTGGCGCGGCTTTCGCTGGTGGCCGGCGTCGCGGGCTTCAGGTCCTCGAGGAAGATCGGCTTGGCGAAGTAATAGCCCTGGGCATAGCGGATCTTGGTCGCCGCCTGCAGATAGGTGAGCTCCTCGTAGGACTCGATGCCCTCGGCGATCACCGTCATGCCGAGCGCCTCGCTCAGCGATTCGATCGCGCGCAGGATGCCCTGGCTGCGCGGCCGCTGATGGATGTCGGTGATGAAGGAGCGGTCGATCTTGATCTCGTCGGCGGTGATGTCGGCGAGCGCCGACAACGACGAATAGCCGATGCCGAAATCGTCGATCGAGATGCCGACGCCGATGCCGCGCAGGATCGGCAGGATCTGGTCCTGGAAGTGCGACCGGGTCACGAACGCGTCCTCGGTCACCTCGATCATGAAGCGCTTCGGGAAGCCGGTCTCCTCGATCGCGCGTGCGAAGCGGCGCATGAACTCGAGATTGCCGGCCTGCTTGGCCGCGACATTGATGCTGATCGTCGCGGTCGGGCCGAAGGTGTCGTTGATCAGGTCGATCGACTTGACGATTTCCGCCAGCACCAGAAACGTCAGCTCGTCGATCAGGCCGAGCTCGACGGCGAGGTTGATGAAGGTGCCCGGTGCCTGGATCACGCCCTCGTCGTCGCGCAGCCGGACCAGTGCCTCGATGCCCTTGACCTCGTGGGTGCGGATATCGACCTTGGCCTGGAATGCGCAGCAGAAGCGCTTTTCCAGGATCGCCAGCCGCAGCGACTGCTCGATCTTCATCCGCGCCAGCGCCTCGCGCTCCATGCTGTTGTCGAAGAACGCGGTCGAGCCCTTGCCGTTGTTCTTGACGCGGTACATCGCGATATCGGCATTCTGGCGCAGCGCCTCGTAACTCCTGCCGTGCATCGGATAGAGGCTGACGCCGATCGAGGTCGAGGCGAAGATCTCGGATTCCTCGATGAAGAATGGCGCCTTCAGCCGCTCCTGCATAACGTGGATGAACTCGGCAACCTCGTCATTGCCGCTGATCGGGTTCAGCAGCAGCAGGAATTCGTCACCGGAAATCCGCGACAGGATATCGGTGTCGCGCAGCGCGTGGCCGAGTCGTTTGGACAGTTCGACCAGCAGCGCATCGCCGATCGCGTGGCCGTAATAGTCGTTGATGTGCTTGAAATTGTCGACGTCGAGAAAGGCGAGTGCGAAACAGCTCTGCGCGGAGTCGCGGATCAGGCCGTTGACCCGATGCTCGATCACCCGCCGGGTCGGCAGGCCGGTCAGTTCATCGTAATAGGCCGAGCGGAACAGCTGGTCCTCGAACGCCTTCTGCTCGCTGATGTCGGTCGAGGTCGAGATCAACAGGTTGCGGCCGGCGATCTGGACCGGCCGATGCGAGGTGAGAAACACGTATTTGGATGCACCGCAGGAGAGCACTTCCTCGAGTACCACCGGACGGCCGCTGCGCAGCATGTCCAGATTGGCGGCGTGCCGATCATCGACCGGCGCCGGCTGACTCGCGCTCGCCGCCAGCTGCAGCTGGCTCGCTGCCGCTTCGTTCACCAAGATGAACTGGCCCTGCTCGTCCTGCACCGTCACGCCTGCCGGCAGCAGCTGGAGAAGGTCGCGCAGGATGCGCAGTTCATTTCCGGAAATGTCGTCCTGGCTGGTCGTTGCCGCGCCCGCCTGAAAATCGCTTTTGGTGAAACTATGCATGTGCCGACCTTGGCAAAGTCCGTTGTAGTTTTGGTTAAGCGGACCTGCGAAATGCCGTGACAGAATGAGACCCGGGCTGCTTTCGCAAGCCGTCGCGGCAATCGTCATTAACAGAGTATCAATGTCGGCTTCAGCCGCTGGTGAAAGCGATTGCGGCGCGCACGGTTGCACCGGAAAATGCGCCTGTGCCGGAAAGCGTACTTATCAACAGTTGGGAAGCTTGCACTGCATCGTGCAGTGAACGCCGGTCTTCAGGTAACTGATCTCGGTCTTGCCGTCGAACGGCCGCAGCGCCGACTTCAGCAGCTTGGTGCCGAAGCCGGGTTCGCCGAGCGCCTCGACCACCGGTCCCTCGGTTTCGTCCCAGATCACGTTGAGACGTCCATCGTCCACCGTCCACGATACCTGCAGAAACCCGCGCGGCGAGGAGAAGGCGCCGTACTTTCCTGCGTTGGTTGCGAGCTCATGGAAGATCAGCGCCAGCGAGACGGCGAGCTTGGCGGGCAGGAACAATTGCTCGCCGTTGAGATTGAACCGCACGTGGCCGTAGGGGCCGAGCTCCGAGCGCAACAAATCCTTGATATCGCAGCCATAGCCGTCGACCCGCGCGATCAGATCGTCGGTCGCCGAGAGCGCGCGGATGCGATGGTCGATGCGCTGCCAGACATCGGGCCGGTCCTGCAGCGCCTGATGCAGCACGGCATGAATGGTCGAGGATTTGTTCTTCAGCCGGTGCTGCAATTCGTCGACCACGATCTTGCGGTACTGCTCCTCCTCGATCAGCCGCTTGGACACCTCGCGCTGCTGGGCGACCAGGGAACGGTAGTGCTCCACGCCCCAGATCGCGATGCCGCACACCGCCCAGAAGATCATCAGCAGTGCAAAGCGCGCCGGATCGGCGTGCCCGCTGCTGAAATTGATGATGACGCCGAGCAGGCCGCTTGCCAGCGCGGTCGCGATCCCGATCCGGAAGCCGCCAAGGGCGGTCGCGAAGAATACCGCCGGGAAATAGGGCGTGAAGAACACATCCGGCCTGATCTGGGCGAGCCCGAAGCGCGCGGCCGTGGCCAAAACGAGACAGAGCACCGCGAAGCTCGCCGCAAGCAGGATCGAAGGCTGGGAATCGCCCCGCCAACCCGCCCTGAATTCGTCGATCCATTTCGCCATCGGTCGTTCCAGTTCACGTGAACAGGCGACCCAAAATAAGGCCGCTGCGACCGAAAAACCGCAGTTGTGGCCTTCTGGTCACAGGTGGACCTTGACCACCGTTAACCGCGCCTCCGCTTGCGTTGGTGGAAGCAGCTGGGGAATATCCGCAACATCAAACGTTAATAGGGGGACCGGCATGGGACGGCTGGACGGCAAGGTCGCGGTGATCACCGGTGCGACCAGCGGCATCGGGTTGCGCACGGCGGAGGTCTTTGTTGCCGAGGGCGCGCGGATCGTGATCGCCGGGCGCCGCGCGCCGGAGGGCGAGGCGTTGGCGCAACAGCTCGGCGGGGCTTGCGTGTTTCAGCAGACCGACGTCACGGTCGAGGACCAGATGCAGGCGCTGATCGCGCTTGCGGTGGAGAAGTTCGGCCGGATCGACTGCCTGTTCAACAATGCCGGCGGTCCGGCGCAGACCGGCGGCATCGAGGCCCTCGACGTCGAGCGGTTCGACGCGGCGATGGCAACCCTGGTGCGCAGCGTCATGCTCGGCATGAAGCATGCGGCGCCGTACATGCGCAAGCAGGGCTCCGGCAGCATCATCAACAATGGCAGCATTGCCGGACGGCTCGCGGGGTTTTCCTCGTCGATGGTCTATGGCGCGGCGAAGGCCGCGGTGATTCATTTCACCAAATGCGTGGCGATGGAGCTCGGCGAGTCCGGCATTCGCGTCAACTCGATCTCGCCCGGTGCGATCGCCACCGGGATTTTCGGCAAGGCGCTCGGGTTGTCGACCGATGCGGCCGAGAAGACCGCTTCCGTGATGCGCGAAGTCTACAAGGCGGCGCAGCCGATCCCGCGCGCCGGCTTGCCCGACGACATCGCGCATGCCGCGGTGTTCCTGGCGAGCGACGAATCCAGCTTCATCAACGGCCACGACCTCGTCGTCGACGGCGCCATCACCGGCGGCCGCAACTGGAGCCAGCAGCAGGCGGGCTATGTGTCGTTGCGCAAGGCGTTCGATCAGGGGGCGTAGCTGCGACAGTCGCCAGGGCAGAAAGCATGAACGCCAGGCTCGAGCGGAAGCTGCAACGTCTTGCCGCCGTCCTTGTCGCCGGAATCCTGTCCGGCGTCGCGATCACGCTCAGCGCCTTCGGCGGCGGCGCTGCCCAGTTGACCGTCGGCATCACCTACGGGCTCCTGCTTGCCGGCGTGATCGGCTCGATCGAGCTGTTCGTCCTTGAAGATTGGGACTGGCTCAAACGCCTGTCCTTCCTCTCCAATCTGGCCGTGCGCAGCGCCGTCTACGCGGCCATCATCATCGGCATCCAGCTGCTGCAGCCGGGCGAACGCATCGCAGGGGTGGCGCCGCAGGATTCGCTGCAGGATTTCTGGTCGAGTTTCGCCCGTTCCGCCATCGTCTCGGTGCTGGTCAATCTGGGATTCGGCATCGCCAACCTGATCGGCTCGCGCGCCCTGATGAACTTCGTCACCGGGCGCTATCACGCGCCGGTCGAGGAAGACCGCTTCGTGCTGTTCGTCGATATCGCCGGATCGACCGGGCTCGCCGAGCGTCTCGGCGGCATCGGCATCCATCGTTTTCTCGACCGCACCTTCCGCCTGCTGACACAGTCGGTGGTCGATTATCGCGGCGAGGTGCTCAACTATGTCGGGGACGAGATCATCGTAACCTGGCCCGAACAGAGCGGCGCGGTCGATTGCCGGCCGCTGCGCTGCTTCGTGGCGATGCGCCGCGCGTTGCAGAAGGCGGCGCCACAGTTCGAGCGTGAATTCGGCGCGGTGCCGCAAATCCGCGGCAGCTTGCATTTCGGCCCCGTGATCGTCGGCGAGATCGGCGACGTCAAGCGCGCGATCGTGTTCAACGGCGATGTCATGAATACCGCGGCGCGGCTGGAAGAGCTGAGCCGCAAGGTCGATGGCGGCTTCCTCGCCTCGCGCGCGGCGATGGCGCGCTTCGCCGCGCCGCCGCCATTTCCGCTGAGCGATCTCGGCACGCTCCCGATCCGCGGCCGCGTCGACGGCATCGACGTCGTCGGCATCGGAGCAGTGGCGTAGCCTTCGCGCATAGACGTCCACTTCAGCCACGAATGGTGACGTCGGGCTGGCTCGATGAGACTGCATGTCGGCTTTGGATCGGCAGCGGCCTTCACGCGGTGAAGGTCACGTACCAGTCTCGCGCCGAGGTGGCATTCCTTCGACGCTAAATCGAAAATGACTTCCGAAAATGACTTCCCAAAATGACTTGCAAGTTAGTTTCTGAAAAATAAGTCAGCTTCGCTGTCGTGGCCTAGGGGAGGTACCTCAAAAAAACGGAGATGGCATGGGACATTCTGCGCTGCTCGGCGTTCTTTGCTCGCAGCGACCAAACCACCGATGGCAAGGGGATGGTCGATGCGCACTCATGGAGCGTCGGCCAATGCTGGCGCTTCGCAATTCAGCCAGTAACTGCAATGCGCAAAATCGTCTTCAAAGGAGTGCAGAGATGAAGCACGTGTTAGTCTCTCTCGCTATCGGCGCCTGCCTGCTGCTTCCGTCCGCGGGCGTGGTGTTGGGCGCGGGTCCTCCCGTCAAGCCTGCTCAAAATCCCACGACAGGCCAGCATGGCTCCAATCACGGCTTTAGCTGTACCACCAGTGGTACAGGTATTAACACTCCGGGGAATGCTACGGCAGCGCCCGGATCACCGTTCAATCCAAGTGGGCAAGCAGGCAACGTCTATGCGGGAAATCTAGGCACAGCATCGGCAGCTAACGCAAATTCGACGGCCGCCGTTTCCCAATATGACGTCGCTTGCATGCACCAAGCGCCCTAGCCCTGAAGGGTGCAGGGCCTGACTTGCCTGCTGTGGCCGAAAGCGCGGATGCCTCGGACAAGCCGGCAATGCGTTGAAGCAGGATGACAGCCACATGCGTTTCGTCGGCGTGGCATTTCTGTTGTGCGCCTTGATGGTCGGGCTGGGCTATACCTATGGTCAAGATAACTCGGCCCCGACCTTCCTCACGGCCCCGGTTGAACGGGGCAGCATCTCGACCCTGGTGAAGGCCAACGGCACCGTTGAGGCGGTCGTAAACGTCGATGTCAGCTCGCAATTGTCAGGACAGATTGCCGAGGTGTTCGTTAGTTTCAACGACAGCGTAACTGCCGGGCAGCCGATCGCGCGAATAGATCAGGAGATTTTTGCGGCCCGCGTCAAAGAAGCAAGAGCTGCCCTGAGAGTGGCGAGAGCCACCGCTCAAGTGGAAAAGGCCGCGCTGGAACGAGCGAAGGTCGCAGTGACGAATGCGCGGACTGCCGAAAAGCTGGCGGAAGATCAATCGACTGCGAGCAAGGTCAGACAAGAAGAAGCGGAGCGGGAATTCCAGCGAAAGCTCGCATTGGCACGCAGTGGAAGCGGTACCGAGCGAGACCTGAGCCAGGCGCGCTCGCTGCGCGATGCGGGAGCTGCCGACCTGCGCGCCTCGCTCGAGCAAATCCAGATGAAAGCCGAGGCCATTGCGATTGCAGAGGCGGAAAGCCAAATGGCCGAGGCCAATCTCGAGAATGCACAGGCGGTCATCGAGCAGCGGCAGGCGGCCGTCGATCAGGCCGAGGTCGATCTCGGTCGAACCGTGCTCCGTGCGCCGATCAACGGAATCATCATCAAGCGGGATGTCAATCCGGGACAAACGGTCGCCGTCAGTCTCGAAGCCAAGACGTTGTTCAAGATTGCGGACGATCTGCGTGAGATGGAAGTCCATGGCAAGATCGACGAGGCCGATGTCGGGCAGTTGAAAGTGGGTCAGACGGTCCAGTTCACGGTGGACGCTTATCCCGACCGGACCTTCAGCGGGCAGATTCTCCAGATCCGCAAGTCCCCCGAAGTCGTACAAAACGTCGTCACCTATACGACGATCGTTTCCGCGCCAAATCCGGACCTTTTGCTGCTGCCGGGAATGACTGCCCAGCTTCGGATTGTGGTGAGCGATACGCGCGGGATCCTCAAAATTCCCAACCAGGCGCTGCGCTTCCGGCCGAACGATGCCGGCTCTTCGACGGGTCACCAGAGTGCAGACAAGGCCGCCTCCTCCCAACCGTCTGTGACGGTATGGCTTGTCGGTGACGGTGGGCGACCGCAACCCGTTGCAGTGAGACTGGGGGCGAGCGACGACAACAGCGCCGAATTGCTGGAGGGCGCGCTCGCGGAGGACCAGCATGTGATCATCGGGATTGCGAACTCGCAAAAGCAAAGGGGCTATTTCGGCGTGCGCCTCGGATTTTGAGATCGGATTCTAGGATGCAGCCCCTGGTTCGAACCGTTGGAATTTCAAAAAGCTATCCTTCCGGCGGCACGATCGTCCGCGCGGTATCGAATGTGTCGCTCGCAATCGAGCACGGCGAGTTTGTCGCGATACGGGGTCGGTCGGGTTCGGGAAAGTCGACTCTGATGAACCTCTTGGGTCTGTTGGATCGACCCAATTCCGGCACATACGCGTTCAATGGTCGGGAAGTTGCAAAGCTGGGCGAAGACGGACGCGCGACCGTCAGGAGCCACGACATCGGGTTCATATTCCAGCAGCCGGCCCTTCTGCCGCGGGCAACCGCGCTGGAAAATGTCGAACTTCCGCTGATCTACGCCGGCGTTTCTCCCTCCAGGCGACGTCGCACGGCCAAGGATGCGCTTGACCGCGTGGGCCTGGGCGACCGCGGCCATCATTGGCCAAACCAACTCTCGGGAGGAGAGCAGCAGCGGGTTGTCATCGCCCGTGCGACAGTGAACGATCCAGCTCTCATTCTCGCCGACGAGCCGACCGGATCGCTGGATAGTGCCACCGGCAACGAGATCCTGTCGCTGTTCGAGGCTCTCCATCGCGATGGGCACACGATCATCGTGGTTACGCACGCCACCGAGGTCGCCAATCGTGCGCGGCGCCTGATCACCTTGCACGATGGAGAAATCATCGAAGACTCCTCGGCATCAGACAATTTGCGTCCGGCCGCCCTCGCTATGGATCCCGTGCCATGAGTCCGCTGGAGAGCTTGCGAATCGCTGCTCGGGCGCTCCGGGTCAACAAGCTGCGGAGCGCCTTGACCGTGCTTGGGATCGTCGTTGGCGTTGGAGCGGTGGTCTGCATGGTCTCAGTCGGAGCTGGCGCACAGGCGGAAGTCTCCGAGAAGATCCGCACGCTCGGAGCCAATCTCCTGCTCGTCATGCCCGGAGCCAGGAACTCGGGAGGGGCGAGGCTTGAGTCGGGAACGCAGCCGACGCTGACCGTAGAGGACGCCGCTTCTATTCGCCGCGAACTGGCGGACGTTCAGGTCGCGGCTCCGCTGTCGTCGCGTTCCCTGCCGCTCGTGGCGGCAAACAGGAACTGGGTGACCGTGGTGGCCGGAATAAATCCCGACTACCTGGTGGCTCGCGAATGGCAGGTTGCCAGCGGCCGGTTGTTTACGAGCGATGAGATCGCATCCGGAGCGAAAGTTGCCATCGTGGGAGCGGTTATCGTCGAGGAGCTCTTCAATGGGGGCTCGGGAATCGGCGAGACGCTCCGGATTGGCAACGTCCCCTTCGCCGTGATTGGCGTGCTGGACAAAAAGGGGTTGGGCGCGGCTGGCCGCAGCCAGGACGACGTCGTGTTCATTCCGCTGTCGGCTGCGAAAAGCCGCGTGCTCGGAGCCGTGCGCGGCACGACCCGCGAGGCATTGGATTTCATCTCGGTCAAGGTTTCGGACACGACTGCAATGTCGGAGATCCAGCGCGTCGTTGAGGCCCTGCTTCGACAGCGGCACCGCATTCGCGGAGATGCCCCCAGCGATTTCAGGATCGAGAATCCGGCGGATGTTCTGTATGCACGAGGGGCCGCAGTGCGGCTGCTCGCCAGCTTGTTGATTGCGGTGGCTGCGGTCTCGCTGGTCGTTGGCGGCATCAGCATCATGAACATCATGCTGGTTTCGGTAACCGAACGTACCCGCGAAATCGGTTTGCGCATGGCCGTCGGAGCTCGCCGCCGCGAAATACGATGGCAATTTCTCATCGAAGCCGCGATCCTGGCGTTGGTCGGAGGGCTTGTGGGTGCGTTTATGGGGGCCGCCGCGGCAGTCGCAATCGCGTGGAAGGCTGGTTGGCCAGTTTTGATCAGTCCCTGGGCCATCATCTTGGCTTGCGGATTTGCGGGGTTCATCGGAATTGCGTTCGGCCTCTATCCGGCCCATCGCGCCGCGCGGCTTGATCCGATTGTGGCACTGCGTTTCGAATAGGCGAAAGCCACTACGCCGCGGCCTCTCGGCTCAAGCACAAACGCCTCTGGAATACTGGATCACCCGCTTTTGCGGGTGATGACACCGCGTTGTTTGGCATCTTGAATCGCGAACTAGCCACCGCGTCGTCCTGGGGAAAGCCAGGACGACGATTGTGAATGTGGCGCGATGTGCGTTCCCCCTCGGGGCGAACGCCATAAATCACGCCTTCTGCTTCGCGGCTTCCTTCGCAAGATCGGGCGCATTCACGGCCGGGATTGCCACGCGGCCCGTGCCGGTATGCTGGAGCGCCGCGGCGGCCTTGTCGTTCTGCATGATCTTGGCCATCACGGCCTGGCCGGCGCGCTCGAACACGGCGCGGTTGTCGACCAGGAACTGGCGCGACTTGCGCAGGCCGTCGATATAGCCGTTGATCTCCGGCACGACATAGCGCGCGACCAGGTCCCAGCTGCGACGGGTGTTTTCGACATTGGCCCAGTCATGGGCGAAGCCGATGATCGAACCGACGCCGCCGGAGACGTCGACCAGATTCTTGATCATCTTGATCAGATCATCGGGCGTGCCGATGGTGGACGCGGCGCCTTCGACGAAGGCGGTCTTGTCGACGGCTTCATCCGCAGAGGCGAACGCGGTCAGGCCCGGCCGCATCAAGGTGCCGACATTATACTCGTTGTGCCAGCGCAGCAGCCCGGCGCCGGCCTCGCGCCGCGCCTGCTCGCGGGTCTCGGCGATGTGCCAGGACAGCAGCACGCGCCAGTTTGCGCGGCTCACTGTGGTGCCGGCCTTCGCGGCGGCGTCCTCGGCGAACTGCCACTGCTGCGGCAGCGCCATCAGGCCCTGGGTCGACATCGAGCCCAGCGAGATGATGCCGATGCCGTATTTGCCGGCGAGCGTCATGCCCGACGGCGAGATCTGCGAAGCCACCACGAACGGCATGTCCTCCTGCAGCGGCAGGATCTGCAGCGCGGCGTCATGCATCTCGAACCAGTCGGTCTTGGCGGTGACGCGCTCGCCGTTGAACAGGCGCCGGATCACCGCGATCGCCTCGTCCTGGCGGTCGCGCTGGGTCATCGGGTCGATGCCGAGCGTATGCGCGTCGGAGGCGAGCGCGCCGGGGCCGGAGCCGAAGATGGCGCGGCCGCCGGTCATGTGGTCGAGCTGCACCATGCGCTGCGCGACGTTGAAGGGATGATGGTAGGGCAGCGAGATCACGCCGGTGCCGAGCTTGATGCGCTTGGTGCGCTCGCCGGCGGCGGCCAGGAACATTTCCGGCGAGGCGATCGTCTCCCAGCCCGAGGAATGGTGCTCGCCGCACCAGAATTCGTCGTAACCGAGCGCGTCGAGCTGCTCGACGAAATCGAGGTCGCGGCGGAATTGCAGCATCGGATGCTCGCCGATCGGGTGATGCGGGGCGAGGAAGGCTCCGAACTTGAGGCGCGCCATTGGTCGTTCTCTCCAACTTATTGTTATCGGGGGCTTTCCGCCAACCTACGGGGTGGGCGAAAGCAAGGCAATGCTCCGGGGTTGCGGCGCCCGCATGGTTGTTGCGCAAATCGGCGGCGATTGCCGTCCTCCGGAATGTTTCCCAGCGCATCAACGCAAGTTGCACGGGCAGATGCGCCACGGCCATGGATGACGTGCCCGTGAACCAACGCTTACGTCCGAGGTAATCGAAGGGATGACCGGAATCTGCTGATGTCGGCCGTATCGTCATTTCGGGCAGGACAGGGCATGCATCAGATCGTTGCGACGCGCGCGGACACCTCCCGCCGCTGGTGGGTGCTGGCGATCGTCGTCGCCGCCCAGTTCATGTTCGGTGTCGATGCCTTCATCGTCAACGTCGCTATCCCGACGATTGCGGTGGAGCTGCACGCAACGCCGGCGCAGATCGAGGCTGTGATCGCGATCTATCTGATCGCCTATGCCACGCTGGTGGTCACCGGCGGCCGGCTCGGCGATATCCACGGCACCAGGAACGTGTTCATCGCCGGCGTCGCGGGCTTCTCGGTGACCTCGCTGTGGTGCGGTCTCGCGCAGTCCGGACCTGAGCTGATCATCGCACGGCTGGCGCAAGGCGCGACCGCGGCGTTGATGGTACCGCAGGTGCTGGCGACGCTGCATCTATTGTTCTCCGACGCCACGCGTGCGCGGGCGTTCGGCATCTATGGCATCGTGCTGGGGCTCGCGGGCGCGGCCGGCTTCATGCTTGGCGGCGTGCTGGTGACGCTCGATCTCGCCGGCCTCGGCTGGCGCGCGGTGTTCTTCGTCAACGTGCCGTTCGGCGTCGTCATCATCGCAGCCGCGCTGAAGATCATGCCGACGGTGCCGCGCCGCGCCGGCACGCGGCTCGATATTCCCGGCGCGATCGTGTTGTTCGTGGGCCTATTGTGCCTGATCGGTCCGCTGCTGTTCGGACACGATCTCGGCTGGACGGCGTGGGTGTGGGTAGTGATGGCAGCCGGTGTCGCCGTGATCGCGGCCTTCGTACGGCTCGAACGCAGCGTCGCGCGCCGCGGCGGCATGCCGCTGATCGACCTGTCGCTGCTGTCGGATCTCGCCTTCATGCGCGGGCTGGTCGCGGTGTTTTTCTTCTTCTTCGCCAATCTGTCCTTCTATCTGATCATGACCATGTTCATGCAGAAGGGTCTGCAGATTCCGCCATTGCAGGCCGGGCTGGTGTTTGTGCCGCTCGCGCTGACCTTCGTGATTGCCTCGCGCCACAGCGGCATCCGCGCCAGGCATCGCGGCACCCTGGTGTTGATCGAGGGCTGCGCCCTGCAGATCGTTGGTCTCGGTGTGCTGGTCGCGACGGTTCAGGCGATCGCGGCGCCATCGGCGCTGCTGCTCGCGCTGGTGCTGATGGTCTTCGGCTACGGTCAGGGTCTGGTGATGGCGCCGCTGTCGAGTGCGGTGCTGTCGAGCGTGAAGCCGGCGAGCGCGGGCGCCGGCTCCGGCATGTATGGCACCACGACGCAGATCGGCAATGCAGCCGGTGTTGCCGCGATCGGCGCGGTTTTCTTCGCCGTTGAGAGCGCGAGATCAGCACATCTGGCGTTGTTTACGGCATGCGCATTGTTTGTGCTGTCGATCGCTATTTCAGCCGCATTTCTGTCATGGATGCGCCGCGCCACTGCATGAATCCGCAGGCGATGGCGCGCCATTTTCGAAAAGTTCATGCTCAAACAAGGTGCTAAGGCAACTATTTCGAGCGATCCGCACCTTGGTCGGTTCCGATCACGCGTTAACGCCGAATCTCACTATTCCGCGGGGAAAGACAGCACACGGCCTTTTCATTTCGCAGTGCAGCAATTATCTGATCGGGTGACACACAAGAAAAATCACCTCAGGAGTTGCTGTTGTCGCTGGTCAACAACATCGAATTTCTGCGTCATCTGCCCAAGATGAACGCGTTCAACGGTCTCGGTGCGCTTGCGCCAGCCGTGCCGACGCCGCTTGTCGAGACGACCGAATTCGGCACCAATCCCGGTGCGCTGAAGATGTTCTCATACGTGCCCGAGCAGCTGGCGCGATCGCCGGCGCTCGTCGTCGTGCTGCATGGCTGCGGCCAGACCGCCGCGTCGTACGATCTCGGCGCCGGCTGGTCGACACTCGCGAAGCACTACGGCTTTGCGCTGTTGATGCCCGAGCAGCAGTCCGCCAACAACGCCAACACCTGCTTCAACTGGTTCGATCCGGAAGACACCGCGCGCGGCCAGGGCGAAGCCGCATCGATCAGGGAGATGGTTGGTCACATCGCCGGCGCGCACAAGATCGATCCGCGCCGGATCTTCGTGACGGGTCTCTCCGCCGGCGGTGCGATGGCGACCGTCATGCTCGCGACCTATCCGGATGTGTTTGCCGCCGGCGCCATCATCGCCGGGCTGCCGTTTGGTGTCGCCGGCAATCTGCGTGAGGCGCTCGGCGCCATGATGCAGGGAAGCGCATTGTCGGCGCCGGAGCTCGGCGACCTCGTGCGCAAGGCGTCGACGCACAAGGGCGAGTGGCCGCGGATCTCGGTGTGGCACGGCAGCGCCGACCGCACCGTGCATCCGGGCAACGCCGATGCGGTCGTCCGGCAGTGGCTCGATCTGCACGGCCTGCCGCTTGCGGCGATGTCGAAAGCCGACGTCGACGGCCATCCGCGCGAGGTGTGGTGGAACGCCGACGGCGAGACGCTGGTCGAATCCTATTCGATCACGGACATGGCGCATGGCACGCCGCTCGGGCTTGCCGGCAATGACGAGCGTTACGGCGTCGAGGGCGCGTTCCTGATCGAGGCCGGAATCTCCTCGTCCTATCACATCGCGAGCTTCTTCGGCCTGACCGACAAGGTCCGTCAGCCGCAGATCGCGCCGACCGGCGTGCCGCGCGAGAACGCCGACACGATCTCGATGACGATACCGGTGCCCGCGGACAAGCCCGAGCCTGCAACCGGTCGCAGCAGCGGCCGGCCGGGAAAGAAGCAAGCCAAGCAGCAGGGCAAGCCGCGGAGCAATGGCGTCAATGTCAGCCGCGTCATCACGCGGGCGCTGACCGCCGCGGGGCTCATGAAGCAGCCGTAAGTTGATGCGCGAACGAGGCGCTACATCTCGCCGGTCAGGAACGGGTTCGTCATCCGCTCCTGGCCGATGCTCGATCCCGCGCCATGGCCGCAGATGAAGCCGACATCGTCGCCGAGCGGCAGCAGCTTCTGCTTGATCGACTGGATCAGCGTCGGATGGCTGCCGCCGGGCAGGTCGGTGCGCCCGACCGAGCCCGCGAACAACACGTCGCCGACATGGGCGAAGCGCAGCTCCTTGTTGAAGAACACGACGCTGCCCGGTGAATGGCCGGGGCAGTGCAGGATGTCGAAGGTGAGATCGCCGATCGAAACCTGATCGCCCTCGTCGAGCCAGCGGTCGGGGCCGAAATTGCGCACCCCGGTCATGCCGAAGCGCTCGCCGCTCGAGACGACATTGTCGAGCAGATATTTGTCGGCGATATGCGGGCCCTCGATCTTGACCTGCAACGCATCGCGCAGTTCGGCGGCGCCGCCGACATGGTCGATATGACCATGGGTCAGCCAGATCTTCTCGACCGTCACGCCGGTCTGCTTGATCGCGGCCTGAATCTTCGGCACGTCGCCGCCGGGGTCGATCACCACGGCTTTCTTGGTGGGCTCGTGCCAGATGATGGTGCAGTTCTGTTCGAACAGCGTCACCGGCACGATGATCGCGCCGGCCTTCGGTTTGGTGTCGGTTGTCTCGTTCATGGGGGCACCATAGGCTACCGGGCAATGCCGTCAACACGCACGGGAAATGCGCCTGCCCCGGCGTGTGATCCCAAAACGGACCGTGATAAGGTCACCTGCAGCAAAACAAGTTCGTGAGCCGACTGGTAGGCGGTTGCTCCCGATCACGCGTCAAGTCCTCGCAGTCCGGAACTTCATGACCCAGGCTCCCAACTCACCGCTCGGCGGACCCCGGACCACCGCCCGCGCCTTCTTCGTCGCGGACCGCATCAACACGTCCGGCCTCGAGCGCGGCGACGTGCTGGCCACGACGCCGCTGGCGTTTCGCGTCAATGACAATGGTGTCGCGGTCCTGTTTCGCTACGGCGTCGTCGTCCTGATCGGACTCAATGCGTTGGAGGAGGATGAATTCCTGCGCAGCCTGCAGTCGCGCATGACCGGTTTGTTCTCCCGACGAGAAGAGGAGATCGCGATCATCGAGCTCGCCGCCGAGAAGGAAGACCAGATTCCGCCGGGCGGTCCGATCTATCTGCAAAGCCTGTCGCCGGAACGGCTGATCCTGGTCGGCGAAGCGCTGGCGAAAAGCGTGGTGCTGGCGCGACATGAGCGCGAGGTACGAGCTGTCTTCGACACCACCGAACCGCTTGCTCGCGAGCTCGCCAAGGGCGGCCGGGTCAATGGCGGCCGCGTTGCGATCCTCAAGCACATCGGCAACGCGCTGTTGGTGCGGCATCGCGTGGCCGGACCAGTCGAGGTGTCGGAGAAGCCCGACATCCTCTGGGACAAGCCGCAGCTCGAGCGGCTCTATGCCAGGCTTGAGGACGAATACGAATTGAAGGAGCGCGCGGAATCGCTGAACCGCAAGCTCGCGGTCGTCGCCGAGACATCGCAGGTACTGACCGATATCATCGATACCAGCCGCTCGCTGCGGCTCGAGCTGATCATCGTCTTCCTGATCCTGTTCGAGGTGCTGATCACCATCTATCAGCTGGCGACGGTCCGCCACTGACGCGCTGCAGCGCCATTTTTCTGTCCCGAATTGTGCGTCATCCCTGAACTCGGACAACCCCGGGGACACGGGGCGAAGAGCGAGGGGGAATGGGATGGATCAGGACGAGCGGGACTGGTGGCGGCGCGGCATCTTCTATCAGATCTATCCGCGCTCGTTCGGGGATAGCGATGGCGACGGCGTCGGCGATCTCCGGGGGATCATTGCGCGGCTGCCTTACCTGACGCGGCTTGGCGTCGACGCGGTCTGGCTGTCACCAATCTTCACCTCGCCAATGGCCGATTTCGGCTACGACATCTCCGATTACACCGGCATCGACCCGCTGTTCGGGACGATGGAGGATTTCGACGCGCTGGTCGCGGCCGCGCACGATTCCGGCCTCAAGCTGATCCTCGATCTGGTGCCGAACCATACATCGGATCAGCACCCCTGGTTCATCGAGGCGAAGAGCTCGCGCGATAATCCGAAGCGCGACTGGTACATCTGGCGCGATCCGGCGCCGGATGGCGGTCCGCCCAACAACTGGCTGTCGGAATTCGGCGGCAGCGCCTGGGCCTATGACGAAGCTTCCGGCCAGTACTATTATCACGCCTTCCTTGCGCAGCAGCCCGATCTGAACTGGCGCAATCGCGAGGTCAGGGACGCGATCTATGAGGTGATGCGCGTCTGGCTGCGCAAGGGCGTCGACGGCTTTCGTGTCGACGTGATCTGGCACCTGATCAAGGATGCCGAATTCCGCGACAATCCGCCGAACCCGCACTACCGCGAGGGCCGGCCACCGCACGAGAAGGTGCTGACGCAATATTCGACCGACCAGCTCGAAGTCCATGCTGTCATCACCGAGATGCGCCGCGTCACCGAGGAGTTCGACAACCGCGTGCTGATCGGTGAGGTCTATCTGCCGCTGCACCGGCTGGTGGCCTATTACGGCAACGATCTGCGCGGCGCGCAGATGCCGTTCAATTTCGCGCTGCTGTCGACCTTATGGAGCGCTCGCTCGGTCGAGCACATCATCGCCGATTACGAGAAGGCGTTGCCGCCTGGGGCGTGGCCGAACTGGGTGCTCGGCAATCACGACCGGCCGCGGGTAGCGAGCCGGGTGGGGCCGGCGCAGGCGGGCGTGGCAGCCATGCTGCTGCTGACGCTGCGCGGCACGCCGACGCTCTATTACGGCGACGAGATCGGCATGCACCAGGTTGCGATCGCCCCCGACCAGGTGCGCGATCCCTTCGAGAAGAACGTGCCTGGTATCGGCGTCGGCCGCGACGGCTGCCGCACGCCGATGCAATGGAGCGCCGAGCGCCATGCCGGCTTCTCGACCGCCACACCGTGGCTGCCGCTCGCGCCGGATTTTGCACGCGACAATGTTGCAAGCCTGGAGGCGGAGCAGACCTCGATCCTCAACCTTTACAAGGCGCTGATCGCGCTGCGGCGAAAGCTGCCGCAACTCGTCCGTGGCAGCTATGAGCCTGTCGCGGCGCATGGCGATGTGCTGCTGTTCCGGCGCCGCGCCGCCGAAGGTGTTGCCGTGATCGCGCTGAATTTCGGCGCGGCTCCCGCGTCGGTCTCCTCCAGCGCGATTGGCTTCAGCAACGAGGTTCTGCTGTCGACCTTCATGGATCGGCAGGGCGAGAAGATCGAAGGCGTCCTCGACCTGCGCGCCAATGAAGGCGTGATCCTGGGGCCGCCGATGGATGTCGCGACCGAGTGAGCTGAGCACATCGGTCAGGCTCCCTCTCCCGCTTGCGGGGGAGGATGGGGTGGGGGTGTCTCCACGACGGGATACTGAAGGTTGGTCACGAACACTCTGCTTGGCTTTCCGAGCACGAAGGAATCCTCCGACAATGCCTGATCCCATTGCGGCCTGAGCCCCCAC
>NZ_JASGSR010000150.1:0-17704 GCF_040446015.1 Bradyrhizobium sp. INPA03-11B | reverse complement strand
TCCTGCGTCAGCGTCACGTCGCCGGTCGCCGTGTTCACCGTCAGCGTGAACACCAGCCAGGCCGCCTGGCCCTCATGGCCGGCGACATAGCCGGAGATCGTGTTGCCGCTCTGGTCGAGCACCACGCCGAGACCGGAGTTGCTATCGATCAGATTGGTCGCCGTGCCGTTGCCGGCAATGCTCAGCGTGTACGCCGTGGCCGCGCCGTCGGCGCCGGTCACCACCGTGAATGCGCCGGCGAAGCTCTCCTTGTCGAGCGCATGGCCCTGCGTCGGCACCGCGTCCGGCGTCGAGCCGTTGACGCCCGCATTGGTCGCGGCCGACAGAAACGCCTCGAAGGTGTTCAGCGAACCGACCGTCCCGCTCAGCGAGATCGACGGACCATCATCGTGGAACGTGACATGGGTGCTCAGGTCGAGCTTCTGGCTCGCGCTGTCGCCGTCATTGTCGGTCACCGTCGCCGTCAGCGTCACCAGGCCGCCGGTCAGGCTGATGCCCTCATGGGTGTCCGGGCTGGAGCCGGTGAGCTCGTGCACCGCACGATCCTGCGTCAGCGTCACGTCGCCGGTCGCCGTGTTCACCGTCAGCGTGAACACCAGCCAGGCCGCCTGGCCCTCATGGCCGGTGACATAGCCGGAGATCGTGTTGCCGCTCTGGTCGAGCACCACGCCGAGACCGGAAGCGCTGTCGATCAGGTTGGTCGCGGTGCCGTTGGCTGCGATGCTCAGCGCATAGGCCGTGGTGCCGCCGTCGGCGCCGGGCACGATCGTGAACGCGCCGGCAAAGCTCTCCTTGTCGAGCGCATGCCCCTGCGTCGGCGACG
This sequence comes from Bradyrhizobium sp. INPA03-11B, assembly GCF_040446015.1. NCBI lineage: Bacteria > Pseudomonadati > Pseudomonadota > Alphaproteobacteria > Hyphomicrobiales > Nitrobacteraceae > Bradyrhizobium > Bradyrhizobium sp. INPA03-11B. Next base: position 16,881 of record NZ_JASGSR010000150.1, on the reverse strand, counting down.
CATCCGGCGTCGAGCCGTTGATGCCGGCATTGGTCGCGGCCGACAGGTAGGCCTCGAACGTGTTCAGAGAACTCGCCGTCCCGCTCAGCGAGATCGCCGGGCCGTCGTCGAGGAACGTCAGATGCGGACCGACATCGGCGGTCGCGGTACCCGTCTGGTTGAAGACGTCGGTCACCGTAGCCGTCAGCGTGACCAGCCCGGCCGGCAGATGCACACCTTCGTTGGTGTCACCGCCAACCTCGCCGGTGCCCTCCTTCATCGAGCGAAGATCGGTCAGCGTGATGTGGCCGGTGGCATCAACCGAGATCGTGAAGTTGGCGAGACCGTTCTGGCCTCCTTCCCGGCCGACGATCTGTCCGTTCTCCACGAACAGGAACACGTGATTGCCGGTCTGCGAATCGATCAGGCCGGAGTCAACGCCTTGCGCGCTGATCGACAGCGCAAAGGCCACCGACTTCTCGCCACCGGGCGCCGTGATGGTGAACGGCATCAGCCCGGTCGCCACGGTCGATCCTGCGGGACCAAGCCCGGAGCCGGCGATGCCGTTGGTCGCAACGGTCAGGAAGCTTTCGTCCACCGCGAGGTCCGGCGCGACGCCGAGAGAAATGGTGGGTTTGGCCGGTGTCGAGCCCTGCGGAAGCGTGGTGCCGGTTATCCCCGGGGTCGTGATATCGGGCTGCACCTCGGGCCCGGCCAACACGTTGGTGGGCACGGGATCCAGCGGATCAACCGCGAACGGGCTGAAGTTCGCACCGCTCGCCTGCGCGTTGCCGTTCGAGTTGCCGCCATTGTCGGCCGCCGGCAACACGGAGCCATCCGTGCTGATCGGAAACAGACTGGCAAATTCCTGCACCGAGACGTCGCGCCCCGGCGCCATCTCGATGGTGATGTTGTGCTGCCCGTCCGCGCGGGAGTCGAAGAACGGCTCAACCGTGACGGTCGACTGGTTGTCGAACAGGATGATCAGCTTTTCGCCGATATGAACCAGCGTGATCTTCTCCTTGGCGATCGCCGAGAAGTCGACCTTCACCTTCTGGTCGTATCCGAGATTGACGACCACCGCCTGATCGGTCAGCGGCTTCGTCAGTGTGTAGATTCTTACGGGAGCCGAATTGGTGGAATTGCCGGTGCCGGTAGCCTGAGCGACCTGAAACGAACCCTGCATTATCAACTCCGCAAAATGCGATTAGAGGAAAAGTTGTAGAAAAATTTAGTTTTAGGCTATTGTTAACCCTCCCCCCGGTCAAGGAATGTATTTGGTTAATCAATGCTTTCCGTGGAAGTGTGGTAAAGATCGGACAGGTGGAGGCTGCAAGAACAACGGCTTAGCCCGTTTAACTTGGTCGAAAGGCAGTATTTGCCCGGCCCTGCTCGTCCTGATCGGCGATTTGGAGCGGTCGATGCGTGTGATTCTTCAGGCGTGTGCCGCCGTTTTGATTTGCGGCTCGTTCGGCGCGGCGGCCGCGCAGGCCCCACAACAACCAGTCCCCTCCGAGACCACGGTCGAACGCCAGTATCGGGCGCTCGCCAACAGGGACACCCAAATCGGCATTTACCTCAACGTATTGCCTGATTGCACGTCTGGGCCGCTGCCGACCATCCGGTTGGTCAGTCCACCTACTGCCGGCAAGGTTGTGGTGAAGACAGCGAAGGCCAAGGCGACCAACTACAAGGCCTGCCTGGCGCTCGAGGTGCCCGCCTATGTCGCCTTCTACAAGGCGCCGCCCGAATTCCTCGGCGACGACACCCTCACCATCGAGGTCAAGTACCACGGCGGCCGCACCGAAATTCAGAAGATCACCGTCAAGGTCAGCGGGCCCGGTGGTCAGCAAAAGATCTGACGGCGCCGCAGGCGATCTTGGCCTCGCCGATCTAACGGGTGCATCGGCATAGAGCGGCGCCGGGCCTGAACGCCGCCCTAGAGCGGCTCGCCCTCTGCCGTCTCCTGCTCCACATCCTGCGAGACCTCGCTCGGTGCGGCGGCCGGCTGACCAAGCTGTGCCCGCTCCTCATGGCAATCGCTGATCCGGCGGGCGACGACCCGGTCCGTCCGCGGCGCCTGGCCATGGACTTCGTTGACCTCGGTATAGGCCTCGTCGCTCAGGACCGTGATGACGGTGCTGACCGGCCCCATGTAGTCGCAACGGTTGGAGAAGACGTACCTGTTGTTCACCTTCTCCGGCCTCGATGAATGGCAATTTCCGATCGACGGCGACGAGAACGTCGCTTTCATCGCCTGGGTCGGGTCGACACAGCGCAGCATCTCGCGCTCGAGCAGCTTTTGCCGGACATTCGTGGGCGACACGAGCTCCAGCGTCCGCACGAACCGCCACATCCCTTTCCGGAAGGTCGGCCCGCTGAAGCCCTCCTCGGCCACAGCGCCGTGGGAAGCGAGCAAGGACCCGGAAAGCGCGATCACGGCGCCAAGCGCGCAGGCGAAGACCTTCGACTGCCCGAAGCCCTCACGCGAAGTCATTTGATGAATCCTTATCGGCTGCACGGTGCGCATCGCGTGACTTCACTTGAAGCACGCCCAACCTCACTTCATTCCAGAACACTTCGCGTTAAGGTCGAGTAAATACTGGCCCTTTTGGTTGAGGTTCTCGGCTGTCGGATCGAAGCCACACGAAAGAGCCTGGTTCGGGCCCGTCGCAAATCGGGCCCATGCCTCAGCGTCCCAGGAGCTGATCCTGGCACGCTCGCCGGCTAGCCTTTCTGGCTGATCGCCAACCTAGTGCTGCAAACGCGCCGGAGCGGACTTGTCGGAGTTGGCTGCACCTGCGTCGTCGCAGTCGCCGATCCTGGTTGCGACGACCGTGTCGGTCCTCGGATTCTCTCCGGTGCTGACCTCGTTGAGCTCGGTATAGGCCTCGTCGCTGCGCACGGTGATCACGGTGCTGACAGTGCCCATGTAATCGCAGCGGTGCCCGAAGGTGTAGCGATTGCCGACCTTTTCCGGCTTGTCCGAGACGCAGCTTCCGACCGGCTCCGGCGAAAAGGTAGCCTTCATGGCGAAGGTCGGATCGACGCAGCGCGTCGTTTCCGCGTTGACCACCCGGTACTTGAAATTCTTGTTTGCAGTCCTGACGACATCGAGCGTTCGGATGAAGCGCCAGAGGCCCTTGCGAAAGCTGGGACCAGAGAAGGAATGCGTGTCCTGAGCGGGCTGAGCCGCCGCGTCCCGGCCGCTCGCCGGTTGAGGAGATGGTGCCTGCGCATACGCCGTCAGCGACGGCGCGGAGACAATCATCAAGGTCAGCAGCGAACCTGCAATGGCACCACGGAAGTTCATTCCCACCCCCGACGTTCGCCCAAAACCCGTTCGCGTTGCGATCCGGTCAGGCTCTCGAAGCAGTCCCACGAAACGACTCAAGTACCTCTCACCACTTGCAGGCCAATTGTGGCCAGTAAAGGCACGTTGTCGCAGCAGGACTGCCGTCAACCTAATTCCGTGCCACTGCAGCAAACTTGCAACACCCGGCGCGCGAACCCTGTGTCTACCTCTGTCGCAGGTTTGACCTTGGAGCCTTTTTTTGCTCATTTAGCGCGAGTTATTTTTCCTCAATTACTTAGCCTATCGCTGGACGAGGGGGCACTGATGCGGATTCGAATTGGCTACATGGTCGCCGGCATTTTGGCTTTGGGCGCAGCACTCTCGGGCACTTCCAGGCCGGCGGCGGCCGCGGATCTCGGCCTGGTCACGAAAGCACCGGTCGGCACCTGCACCGAGATCGTGTTCACCTGCGAGAACGGCCATCAGTATCCGCTGTGCCCGCGCGCTGTGTCGGTCGAGGGCGAGGTGGTCACGGCCTCCCTGCTCACCGGCCATGGCGGCATCCATGTGCGGCACGTTCCGATGGGCGTCGGCTATCGCTACGCGGGCCGCGGCATCTGGCTGGACGGCTTCCGGGAAAACGCGCTGCTCAACTTCGGCAAGCACCATCAGGTGGCCTGCACCATCGCGCACTCATGAGTGCGCGCTCTGCGTCGCTCCAATCGGCGTGACGCAGAGCAGCTAAGCCGCTGGGCTGCTCCTCACCCCTTGGTGCGGAGCACGACGCGCGACGATCGCGAGAACATATACGCTTTCGGATGGACGTAGACCGGGCAGTAATCCTGCCACTGGTAGAGCTGCCAATTCCATTTCCAGCAGCCCGATTCAATCTGCGGCTCCTGCACGTAGTCCAGCCGGTACGGCGGATCGCCAAACGGATAGTCGCCGCATTTCGCCGCCGTCGACGACAGGACGACGATGGACGCGGCCGCCGCAATGATCACAGAAAATGACTTGTTCATAACGCCCCTCGATCGAATGACGTGACGGCGCGAGAGTGCCAAATCCACCAAGCCTTATCAAGGTGCCCGCCGCCACACTCCGACGCCAATCGACTGTTCTAGAGCGTCTTCGAGCGAAGTGGATCCCGGTTCGCTTGAAGAAAACGCGTCGTTCCGATTCAATCGGAACGCGGCTCTAGACCGCGCGATTCTGCGTCGGCGAGCGGCCACCGCCATCGGCGACCAGCACCGCGCCCGTCACGAAGGACGCTTCGTCGGAGGCCAGGAACAGGCAGCATGCCGCGATCTCGGCGGGCTCGGCCATCCGTCCCAAAGCGATCCGCCGTTCGACGCCACGAAACTCGGTCTCGGCGGTGGTCCCGTTCTGCTCCGCGAGCAGTTGCATTTCATAGGCGCTCATCGGTGTCCGCACCCAGCCCGGCGCCACGGCATTGGCTCTGACGCCATCGGCGCCGTGGGCATAGGCCAGCGAACGCGTATAGGCGACGACGGCCGCCTTGCTGGCGGCGTAGCTTGCGCTGTCCGGGCTGGCATTGAACGCGGCCACCGAGGCGATGTTGACGATTGCTCCCCCGCGCTGCCGCAGCAGCGGCAAGGATGCCCGGCAGACCCGCATCGTCCCGGTGAGGTTGACATCAAGCGTTTTGGCCCAGACCTCGTCGGAGACGCTTGCGGGCTGATCCGGCACGATCAGGCCGGCGGCGTTGACGACGATGTCGAGCCACGCGCCGCAGGCAGCGACGGCTTTGGCAATGTCGTCCGGACGCGTGACATCGCCATGGACCGGCTGCCCTCCGCACTCCGCCGCAGCTTCCTGAAGCTCGGCATCACCCAAGCCGAACAGCACGACGCGCGCGCCGCTCAACGCCAGCAGCACAGCCGTGGCCCGGCCGATCCCGGTGGCTGCGCCCGTCACCAGCGCGGTCTTTCCGTCGAGCCGCGGCATCTAGACTCCCCACTGCCGTTCGACGGCGAATCCGGTCTCCGGCAAGGTCGAGCCGCCGTCGACGACGATGGTCTGCCCGGTGACGTATCTGGCTTCAACGGAGGCGAGATAGAGCATCGCGCAGGCGATGTCGTCGGCGCTCCCCATCTGTCCCATCGGAATGAAGCGTTCGAGCTTCGCCTTGTTCTCCGGCGCGCTCATGGTGCCGCGGCCCGGCTTCTCGATGAAGCCGGCCTCGACGCCATTGACCGTGATGCCGTCGCGGGCGAGCTCGAAGGCGGCGCCGCGGATGAACGCGTTCGCGCCGGCTTTCGCCGCCGAGTAATGCGCACCGCCTCCCATCGCAACGCGCGCGGACACCGAGGACGTCACGAGGATGCGCCCGAACTTGTTGGCGCGCATGTGCGGAATTGCAGCCTGTGCAAGCCAGATGCTGGCGTTCAGGTTCAGCGCCAGCGTCTCGTCGAGCTTGGCTTCGTCGAGTTCTTCCAGTGATGCCCATGGACAACCGCCGGCATTGTGCACGACGATATCGAGCCGGCCGTATTGAGCGGCGATATCGTCAACCACCGTACGCAAGCTGCTGCGGTCCAGCTTGTCGAACGGAATGCAATGCGCTGTTCGACCTTCGGCCGCCAGTTCGCGCGCCAGTGCCTCGGCGACGTCGGTCGTGCGGTTGGCAATCACCACACTCGCACCGGCCTGCGCGAGCCGCCTCACGATGGCGGCGCCGATCCCCCTGCCCCCGCCGGTGACGATGGCGACCCGGCCGCCAAGATTGAACGGAGGCGCCTGCATCAGATTGCTCCTGCTCCGCGCAGCAGATCGATGAACCGCGCGAACACCGCCGTATGCTTGTCGACATCCTGTGCCGACGTCGCCGGACATATCAGCAGCATGGTGTGGAACGGCGTCACCAGAATGCCCTCGTTCATGTAGAACGCATGCAGCAAGGTCTCCAGATCGGGCTGCCGACCCGCAATCACGTCGGCGCCACTGCGCGGCGGCTGCGGCATGAACATGATCTCGGCGCGCGCGCCGATCTGCGTGACGTGCCAGGGCAGACCGGCCGTGTCGATCAGCCGGCGCGCCTCCTGCGCGAGCGAGGTCGCAGTGCCGATCATCCGCTCGTAATTCGCAGACGTCAGCACCTTCTCCAGCACCGCGCGCATGGTCGCGACCGTCAGCGCGTTGCCGGCGAGCGTGCCGCCGAAGCCGAGATGCGCGGACTGCCGCTCGCGCGGATTGACGTGGGGCACGAGCTTCCACAGCCGTTCCGCAATCTCCTGGCTCAGCCCGAACACGCCGGCAGGGATGCCGCCCGCGATCGCCTTGCCCGCAACGAAGATGTCGGGCTCGAGCCCGTGGCTCGCCGTGTAGCCGCCCGGTCCGCAAGACAGCGTGTGGGTCTCGTCGATGATGAGCACGGTGCCCGCGCGGCGGGTCAGGTCGCGCAAGGCCCGGTGAAAACCAGGATCGACCGGGATCATGCCGAAATTCGTCATCAGCGGCTCGGTCAGCACGCAAGCGACGTCGCCCTGCGCCAGCGCCGCTTCCAGCGCGGTGACGTCGTTGAATTCGACCACCCGGCTCACCGCGTCATGGTCGATGCCGTTGGGATGGATCATGTTGCGCAGGCCGACTCGACCGTCGCGGATCTCGACATGCGCCTCCTCGACGCCGCCATGATAGCAGCCGGAGAACACCAGCACCTTGCGCCGGCCGGTGATCATGCGCGAGATGCGGATCGCGGCGCGGTTGGCGTCGGTCGCCGACGTCGTCAGCGTCCAGTATTTCGGACCGAAGCGGCGCGACAGTTCGGCGCCGACCCAGAGACTGTCTTCGGTCGGCAGCATCATGGTCGCACCGCGCTTGAGCTGCGCGAGCGCGGCCTCCGTCACTGCCTCCGGCGCGTGCCCGCACATGCCGCCGGTGTCGCCGAGGCAGAAATCGATGTAGTCGCGGCCGTCGATATCCCTGATATGCGCGCCCTGCGCCTCCTCGGCATAGACCGGGAAGCCGCCGGCCCAGCGCCGCATCCAGTGCGACGGGCCGCCATAGAGGTAGTGCTGCCGGCCTTCCTGCCACGCCGAAGCCGATCGCGGATGCAGCGCCCGAAATCGCTCCTGCTCGGCGTCAAGCAATCGGTTCAGAACGCCCGCGCGTTCGGCAGCCAAAGATGTCATAGCGCGATCCAGGCGGTCTTGAGGTCGGTATAGGCGTCGAGCGCGTGGAGCGACTTGTCGCGTCCGAAGCCGGATTGCTTGAAGCCGCCGAGTGGCACCGTGATGTCGGCGCCGCCATAGGCGTTGACGTGCACGACGCCGGCCTTGATGGCGCGCACCATACGGTGCGCCGTCGACAGGCTTCCGGTCCACACCGCCGATGCAAGTCCATAGGGCGTTGCATTCGCGAGCATGACGGCGTCATCCTCGCTATCGAACCGCGTGACCGACAGCACCGGGCCGAACACCTCCTCGCGCCAGACCTCCATCGACGGCGTCACCTCGGCGAGGATCGCAGGCGCCATGAAGTTGCCGCCGCTCTCGACCCGGGTCTGTTCGCCGCCGATCAGCCGCTTCGCGCCCTGCGCTTCCGCGCGGGCAACGGCGTTCAGGTTCTTGCGCAACTGCACTTGGCTCGAAATCGCGCCGATATCGGAAGTCAGGTCGAGGGGATCCCCGACACGGAGCTTGGCGGTGGCCTCGAGCAGCGCATCCATGAAGCGATCATAGACCTGCGACTGCACCAGCAGCCGCGAGCCGGCCACGCAGACCTGGCCGGAGTTGCGGAAGATGCCGTTGGCCGACACCTTGGCCGCGTGCTTGATGTCGGGCACATCGGCGAACACGATGTTGGGCGACTTGCCGCCAAGCTCGAGATGGACCCGCTTCAGGTTCGACCGCGCCGAGCAATCCAGCAGCCGTCGGCCGACCGCACCCGAGCCGGTGAAGGCCAGCACATCGACATCCATATGCAGCGCGAGCGCCTCGCCGGCCGATGCGCCGCGGCCGGTGACGACGTTGAGCACGCCGTCCGGCAGGCCCGCTTCGGTCGCAAGCTCGGCAAGCCGCAACAGCGTCAGCGACGCCAGCTCCGGCGGCTTGACCACGACCGAGTTGCCGGCGGCAAGCGCAGGAGCGATTTTCCAGGCGCCGATCATCAGCGGGAAATTCCACGGCACGATCACGCCGACGACGCCGAGCGGCTCGCGATGCACCAGCCCGAGCACATCGCCCGAGGTCGGCGCGATCTCGCCATAGACCTTGTCGATCGCCTCGGCGTAGTAGCGGATGGTGCCGGCCGCCGACAGCGGCTCGGCCTTGTAGGCCATGCCGATCTCGGTGCCGTTGTCGCGCACGCCGAGCACCGCGATCTCGAGCGCGTGCTGCTCGATGAGATCGGCGAACCGCAGCAGCACCTTCTTGCGCTGGGCCGGCGCCGCGCGCGACCAGCTGCCCTGCTCGAAGGCCTGCCGCGCCTGTTTCACCGCACGGTCGACATCGGCAGCATCGCCATCTGCGACGGTCGTCAGCACCTGGCCGTCGATCGGCGATACGACGTCGAGCCGTGCCTCACCGACCGACTGCGCAGGTCTGCCGCCGATGAAGAGCTGCTGGGCCGGAATTGCGGCCGATCGGAGTTGATCGATCTGGGCTTGCTGCATGCGGGATCATTGTGACGGTGACGAAAGCTAATCCCGAGTAAGGATCGCTGGCATGGCGCAATCCTCGCCAAATCAAGGCCTTGGCAGCAATCAACCGATAGGTGGATGTCATCGCGGCTACTCCCCTCATAGCGTGATTGCACGATGGCCGAACGCTCTGCACGCTCGGTGCAAACCAGTCGCCCACGATCATTCACGCCTGCCGGCGAGCACTGACAAGGTCATGCCTGAGATTACACAGCCCCGCATTCTCCTGATCGGAACGGGAGACACCAAGGCCGACGAACTGCTGTTCATGAGCGAGTGCATCGCGCGCGCCGGCGGCACAACCATCATGATGGACATCAGCGTGCTCGGCGATCCGCCGTACCAGGCGGCGCACGACAAGCACGCGGTGGCGGCCGCCGCGCAAACCACGATCGCGGCGATTGCATCGAGCGGCGACGAGAACTCCGCGATGTCGTTGATGGCGATTGGCGCTGCAAATCTGGCGCGCGAGCTCGCGGCACACGATGCCATCGACGGCGTGATCGCGATCGGCGGCACCATGGGCACCGACCTTGCGCTCGACGTCGCGCAGGCGCTGCCGCTCGGCCTGCCGAAGCTGATCGTCTCGACGGTCGCGTTCTCGCATCTGATCCCGCCCGAGCGCGTCGCCGCCGATCTGATGATGATCCTGTGGGCCGGCGGCCTCTATGGCCTCAACGGCACCTGCACCGCCGTGCTGTCGCAGGCCTGCGGCGCGATCGTCGGCGCAGCACGGAGCGCAATCAAGCCGCGCAAGGACCGGCCGGTGGTTGCGATCACCTCGCTCGGCAAGAGCTGCCTGCGCTACATGGTGGAGCTGAAGCCGCAGCTCGAGCATCGCGGCTACGAGGTGGTCGTCTTCCACACCACCGGCATGGGCGGCCGCGCGATGGAGTCGATCGCCGCGCAAGGCGGTTTCGCCGCCGTGCTCGATCTCAGCCTGCAGGAAGTCGCCAATCAGCTCACCGGCTCGGTGGTCAATTCCGGCGCAGACCGGCTGGAGAATGCGGGCAAAGCGGGCATTCCGCAGATCGTAGCTCCCGGCGCGATCGACATGGTGGATTTCCCGGCGTGGCTTGGAGTTCCGAACGAATTGTCGGATCGCCCGTTCCACGCGCACAACCGGCTGCTCGCGTCGGCGACGTCGGGGGCAGCCGATCGCCGCAGGATCGCAGGCGCGATTGCCGAGAAACTGGCCGGCGCCAGCGCGCCGGTTGCCTTCGTGCTGCCCGCCGGCGGCATCCAGCAATGGGACCGCGAAGGCGAGGCGCTGCACGACCCCGACGCCCTCACCGCCTTTGTCGACGCGATGCGGTCGGCGGTCCAGCCGCCGGTCGAACTGCACGAGATCAAGGACCACATCAACAGCACGACGTTCAATGAAACCGTGCTCGGCATCTTCGACCGCTGGGTCGCCGCCGGCATCATCCGTCCCGGCCGCGCGACGGTCGCCGCATGACGCGGCCGCTCGCAAAGGCGCTGGTGCTCGACTTCGGCGGCGTGATCTCGAAGACCCTGTTCGAGACCCATGATTTGACCGAGCGCGCGCTCGGGCTCGCGCCGTGCACGCTGAAATGGCTCGGACCGTTCGCCCCCGACAGCGATCCGCTCTGGGCGGCGATGCAGCGCGGCGAGATTTCCGAACGCGACTACTGGCTGACCCGCAGCCGCGAGGTCGGGCGCATGGTCGGCGAGGACTGGCACGACATGGAAACCTTCGTGAAACGGGCGCGCGGTGCCGATCCCGATACCGTGATCCGCCCCGAGGCGGCGCGCGCGATCACCCTCGCCGCCGATGCCGGGTTCCGGCTCGCCATCCTCTCGAACGAGCTCGACCTGTTCTATGGTGCAGATTTCCGCACCCACCTGTCCATCCTCAAGCGCGTCGATACCATCGTCGATGCGACCCATACCGGGATCCTGAAACCTGACCCGCGCGCCTATCAAAGCGTGCTGGACGAACTGGCGATGGAGGCAGACAATTGCGTCTTCGTCGACGACCAGCGTCGCAACATCACGGGCGCCGCCGCATGCAACATGCGCACGGTGCTGTTTGACGTGCGTAGCCCTGCCGCGTCCTACAGCGAGGCGCTGCGGCATTTCGGGCTGCAATTCGAGTAAAGCGTTTTCGAGCGAAGTGGATACCGGTTCGCGTGAAGAAGACGCGTCAAAACTAGAAGCTGGAGGCCCGTTCCGATTGCATCGGAACGGAAGAGGCTCCAGCGGGACAGAGAGCGATCATGCGCGATAGAAATTTCCTGGTTGAGAACAACGCCAAGCCGATCTGGCACCCGATGGCCCATCCCGCCGAGATGCGGGCGCAGCCGCCGCGGATCGTGATGAAAGGCGAAGGCGTGCACGTCACCGACATCGACGGCAAGACTGTGATCGATGCGGTCGGTGGCCTGTGGAACGTCAACCTCGGCTACAGCTGCGATCCGATCAAGCAGGCGATCGCGGACCAGCTCAGTGCCCTGCCGTACTACTCGGGCTTCCGTGGCACCTCGAGCGGTCCCTCGATCGAGCTCGCCTACGACCTCACCGAATGGTTCAAGCCGGAAGGCATGGTGCGCGCCTTCTTCACCTCGGGCGGATCGGACTCGGTCGAGACCGCGCTGCGGCTCGCCCGGCAATATTGGAAGATCAAAGGCCAGGCCGACCGCACCAAGTTCCTAGCGCTGAAGAAGGGCTATCACGGCACGCATTTCGGCGGCGCCTCTGTCAACGGCAACGCCAATTTCCGCCGCAACTATGAGCCGATGCTGCCCGGCGTATTCCATATACCGGCGCCGTCGACCTATCGCAACCCCTTCAACGAGACCGATCCCGCCAAGCTCGCGCAGCTTTGCGCGGCGGCGATGGAGGAAGAGATCGCGTTCCAGGGCGGCGACACCATCGCCGCTTTCATCATGGAGCCGGTGCTGGGCGCCGGCGGCGTGATCGTGCCGCCGGACAGCTTCATGAAGCTCGTGCGCGAGATCTGCGACCGCCACGGCATCCTGATGATCGCGGACGAGGTCGTCACCGGTTTCGGACGCACCGGCGCGTGGTCGGGCTCGCGGCTGTGGGGCGTGAAGCCCGACATGATGACGATGGCCAAGGCGATCACCTCGGGCTATTTCCCGCTCGGGGCGACGCTGATCGGCGAGCAGGTCGCGGAAGCCTTCGAGGCTGACACGACGACGTTCGGCTCGATCGGTCATGGCTACACCTATTCCGGCCATCCGGTCGGCTGCGCCGCAGGCATTGCGGCGCTCGCCGAGACCCGCCGCCTCAAGCTCGACGAGAACGCCGCTGCGCGCGGCAAGGACCTGGCGCAGGCGCTGGCTGCGCTCAAGGCCAAGCATCCGCTGGTCGGCGACGTCAGGGGCAAGGGCCTGATGGCGGCGCTCGAGCTGGTCGCCGATCGCGACAGCAAGAAGCCCGCGGACAAGAAGACGATGGCGAAGGTCGCAGATGCCGCCTACGAGGCCGGTGTGATGCTGCGCGTCTCCGGCAACAACCTCATCCTGTCCCCGCCCCTCATCCTCACCTCACTGGATGTGAAGGCGATCGCCGAAGGGATCGACGCCGGCCTCTCAGCGGCCGGCTGATATGCTCTGAAACCTCCACGTCATTGCGAGGAGCGATAGCGACGAAGCAATCCACCTCACCATTTGCGGCGCTATGGATTGCTTCGCTTCGCTCGCAATGACGGGGATAGGGCTACGCAAAAATCATCTTGCACTTGCGCAAGCGATCGCCCGTTCGAACAGCGCGCCATCGGCCCTGTCGCGGTCGAGGCAGTCGGCGAGCGATGCGGCCGACATTCTCTGATCGGTACAGAACATCCGCATGAAGTCGGCGGCGAGCGCGAGCTTGCGCGGCGCGGATTGGCGTTCCCATTCACCGCTGCTCAGATAGAGCAAGGACGCGTCATCAGCGCCTCTTTCGGCCGCAGCGCCGCGCGCGGCTGGCTGCGCGGCCAACAGCGCCAGCAGCGCGCCGGCCATCGCACCAAGGCGAGGCACGCGGCCGCTCATTTGCTCTCCCCGGCATTCACCATCGGCGGCACGTCGAGCGCCGGATTGCGGTCGAAGAAGTTGAACGGACGCAGCCGGAAGCCATGCCACAGGCCGGGCATCACGGGCCAATCCTCGGCGCGCGGCACGTGGCGGAAGCCGACCGTGTACCACAGCACGAGGTCGCGATCCTCGATCGGGCGCTTCGCCGCGGTCCATTTCGGCAAGCCGTCGACCTCAGGGTTTTCGTTCGGATACATGCCCGCGGCGTAGCGCTCATCCCGGGCGTAGGCCGAGGTCCAGAGCGTGTAGGCGCTGAAGCCTGCGCGCAACTGGATCGGATCGTCCTTGGCGAGCAGCGAGACGTCGGAATGGCCGGGCATGATCTGATAGCTCGTCCGATAGCCCTGCTTGTTGGTCTCGCCCGCACTCTCGATCCTGAACTGCGCGGCGCTCAGCGGCGTCGTGACCGGCCCTTCGGTCGCGACCGGCTTGGTGTCGACCTGCCACAGGCTCTTGCGCTGGCCCTGCTCCAGCCGGCGGACGCTGAAGCGATCCTCGACCAGCCGGTTCGAGGTGCCGTCGACGTCCATGTCGATCCGGAAGGTCATGTAGTGATCGTGATTGACCGCGAGCAGCCGCTCGTCGACCAACGTTCCGTAGGCGGTATCCTGCGCGGCGGTCGGGTCGCTCAGCGTCTTGCTCGCCACGCCCTTGGTCGCATCGATGCCGTAGGCGCCGAGCCGGACGTCGATATTGCCGGCACGGTCGAACACGTAGTCCACCAGATAGTCGTAATTGCCGACCACCGGGGCCATCCGCACCACCAGCTCGTTGTTCGGCCGCACTTCGGTGGTGTTGTTGATCAGTTCGCTGTGGCGCCAGATCGGATCGCCGGTCGGGCGCTCGAAGATGCAGACCGCGCCCTTGGAGACGACCGGATTGCCCTTGGTGTCCGAGATCGTCAGATCGAGGAAATGCGCGCCTTCGGGACAGTCGATGCCACGCTGCAATTCGCTGGAGAGCACGCCAAAACCGTATTCGCCGATATCCATATAGGCGCGGAACGACCAGGTCGGCGCCGGGTCCATATAGGGCACGAACATCTCGCTCGCCGAGATCTGGTAAGCGATGTCGCGCAACGTGCCGTGGTCGTCGTAGCGGATCAGCGACAGCACCGCGCCGACGCGCGGCTCGAGGCGGACATGGAACGACCAATTGTCCCAGCGGACCTGGCCGCCTTCCACCTTCACATTGCTGCCCTCGGGCGCGGTAATCTCGATCGGCTTCGGCGGCTTGCGATATTTTCCGGAGTCGGCATAGGCGTGCGAGGGCGACTGCGGCGGCGGCGGCACCACGCCGAGATCGGTCACCGACAGCACCGTCTTGCTCTTGAGATCGACCTGGGCCACCAAATTCTCGATCGGCTTGCCCCAGAGATTGTTGGCAGCGCCCGTGGTGTCGACACAGGGCACGTTGAGCAGGCGGCGGCCTTTCATGGCCGGGTCGCTCACCGGCCCGACCGTCAGCGGCAGGCACATGACGTTGTGGAAATCGGTGATGCCGCGCTTGGCCATCGCGGCGATCCAGCGCGGGTCCTGTTTCGGCAGGTCGCCGGCGGACATCAGCTCGTCGATGGTCAGCGCGGCTTCATGATCGCTGACCTCGTCCCAGCCGACCAAGCTGCGCGCGGCGAGATCGATATGAGCTTCGTAGAGATGCCCGCCGCTCAGCAACGTCGCGTTCGCCCGGCGTGCGAAGGACTGTCCGGGCTTCCACGCCCGCACCTCGTCCTTGGGATCCTCGTCGACGGTCATCGAGACGACCCGCGCGGCATCGTCGAGCTTGCCGGCACCACGGAGGATTTCGGACACCGAACGGATCTCGTCGGTGGTCAGCCCATCCATCGGGTGCGTCGCGGCCGCCTGCGGCCACATCCTGCGCTCGGCCTGCACCGGCAGCGGCGCCGCCATCGTCGCCGCAACCAGGCCCGCCACTGCCCATCCGCATCCCCGAAATACCAGAGCCATCACGCCCTCCACTCAAAGCCAGAACTGTCAGAATACAAGCAACGGTGGCGGCGTGAAGGCCTGCTTCATCCGGTAACCCGTTCCGACGCGGTCGGCAGGATCGCTGCTGCGGCTGGGCGCGGCGCGGCGCGGTGGACGTCGAGCAGCCGCACGCCGAGACGGTCGCGCAAAGCCGGCCAGATGCCGCGCGGCGCCACGATCATCACGACGACCGCAATGATGCCGAGCCCGACCAGGTACCAGCCGCCGGACAGGCCGAGCGGCCCGGTCATCAATTCGCGCAAGCCGAAGAAGATGATGACGCCGAGGATCGGGCCCTCCAGCGTGCCAATGCCGCCGATGATCACGATGAACATCATGTAGACCGACCAGTTGACATCGAATGCCGCGAGCGGCGCGATGAACAGATTGCCCATGAAGCTGAGGGCGCCGGCAAGCCCGCATCCCGCCGCCGAGAGCACGAAGGCGATGAAGCGGTTATGCCGGACGTCGACGCCGACACTCATCGCGGCAAGATCGTTGTCGCGCACGCTCATCAGCCCGAGCCCGAAGCTCGAGGTCATCATCTTGTACAACGCCGCGATCGTGACCAGCGTCAGGCCGCCGGCGAGCCAAAACATCGTCGGCTCGAACCAGTCGAAATCGATCAGCTTGCTGGTCGCCAGCGGCATGCCCGAGGTGCCGCCGACCTCCTGCGACTTCATCGTGAAGGCGCCGATGATCTCGGCAAACACCCACATCGCGATCGAGAAATAGGCGTCGCGCAGCCGGAACAGCGGAAACGCGATGATCGCGGCGACCGCGCCCGCCACCAGCGGCGCGACCGGCAGCACCCAGATCGGGGTGACCTCGAGCCAGCCCGAGGTCAGGAACAGCGCATAGGCGCCGAAGGCGATGAAGACCTGGTGACCGAGCGACACCAGCCCGGCATAGCCCGCCAGCAGGTTCCACATCTGCGCCATCGTCAGCAGCAGCAGGCATTCGGTCGCGAGCCGCAGAAAACCCTCGTTCAGCACGAAGGGCGCACCCGCAATCACCGCGATGAGTACGATGGCAGAGGCCAGGAGAAATGTCCGCGTCGGCATCGGCGTCACACCCTGCTCGACACGAGACCCGACGGGCGGATCAGCAGCATGATGAAGAACAAGAGGTGCGCATAGAGCAGCCCGGCATTCGGATCGATCTTTAGCCCGATCAATTGCGCCATGCCAAGCGCGATGCCGCCGAGCAATGCGCCCCAGAACGAGCCGAGCCCGCCGAGCACCACGACCTCGAAGGCGATCAGGAGCCGCTCCGCGCCCGAGAACGGCGTGAAGCTCGACCGCACCGCGAGCAGCACGCCGCCGATCGCGCCGAGCGCGAGCGACAGGCCCATCACGTAATTATAGACCCGGTCCGGCTTGACCCCGGACAGCCGCACGATGTCGCGGCGGTCGGCGGTGGCGCGCACGATCCGCCCGAACTCGGTGTGACGCAGCACCAGTTGCAGCGCCATGAACAGCAGCGCGGCGAGCACCAAGGTCAGCAGCGGCATGATCCCGATGTTGAGGCCGGCGACCTCGAGGCTGGCACGCGACAGCTCGCCGACCTGGAGGCTGCGCACGTCGGCGCCGAAGATCTCGACCATGACATTGCGCAGGATCACCGAGACGCCGAAGGTCAGCAGCAGCGGCGACAGCGGATCGGGCGACGTCACGACGCGGTTGACGATGACCGCCTGGTAGAGCCATCCGACCGCAAAGGACAAAGCGATCACCGGGATCAGCATCAGCAGCGGCGACACCTGCGGAAACAGGTTGGACAGCAGCACGGCGCAGAATGCGCTCAGCACCATGAACTCGCCATGCGCGATGTTGACGACGCGCATCACGCCGAACACCAGCGCAAGCCCGATGCCGAGCAACGCGTAGAGCC